>DAIDIS010000144.1 GCA_027451785.1 Acidimicrobiales bacterium | reverse complement strand
CGACGACGACGACGGCAACAGCTGCGCTGAGTGCTGCCAGTCCGATCTTGTGACTTGTAGCCCCAAGAGTGAGAACGACGATGACGACTTCGAGCCCTTCGAGAAATACACCCTTGAATGCCACTGCAAAAGCCGTCGAGTCCCTTAATGGGGCTCTCTTGAGTACGCCTACCCGTTCCTCATCGCCATCTTGGA
This sequence comes from Acidimicrobiales bacterium, assembly GCA_027451785.1. Classification (GTDB taxonomy): domain Bacteria; phylum Actinomycetota; class Acidimicrobiia; order Acidimicrobiales; family JAKAVM01; genus DAIDIS01. Next base: position 18,014 of record DAIDIS010000144.1, on the reverse strand, counting down.
GCTGAGCAACCTGCTCCTTGAATATTTCGTCCTCGTCGTGCTTCGCCTTGTAACCGGTCGCACGCAATACGGCTTTGCGAAGCCATTGCATTCCGAAGACCAAAAGCACTCCCCCGACGAACACCCTCAACGCGTCGATCGGTACGTAATGCACGATTGCCGGACCAAAAGCAATAACGATCACGGCCAAGGTCGCCAATGCGACCCCAACTCCCTCCATCGCCGAACGCCATCCGCGAGTGACCCCGACAGCTACAACGATCGTCAACGCCTCAACCATTTCAACCGCGCTGGCCAGAAAGACCGCTGCGGCCAACACCCAATCGCTGCTGCTCAAATCATCAACTCCATATCTCCAATCAAAATGCTAACTCTTCGACCGTAGCGGCGATGACACCGCCCGATTCCGGCGGCGCAAGTCCACCGAACGGCCCTCCGAAGGCACTGCCGAGAATTACGTCGGGACCGATGGCCTCTGTCGCCGGAAGCAGGAAACTCGATGTCCTCTCGAACCATACCCCTACGTTCTCTCCCCGCTTGAAACTGTTCTCGGAGAAGACTTTGGTCAGCATCGAGCCGTCGGGCATCCTTACGGCAAGCTCGTATCCCCTACCGCAAAATGCTACGTCCAACACAATCCCATTGACGTGCGAACTCTCGTCGGGGCTGGATACCATGCAGCCCGCCGGCCTGAAGAAGATCGTGCCGGCTCGTCCCATCGGGATCCCGGCTGGAGCGGCAACCGAGATCGCCTTCCCCCCGGCCCATGCCGGCAGCCTTACTGCTACGGAGGGAATAGAGCTCATGGGCCAATCGTCCCCGCCGTGTTCGGGCCGAGTCTCCAATTCGCCGGTGACCACGCCAGGGATCTCGCCCGCAACGCCGGTAAAGCGGGCTACGAACTCATTGCTCGGGCACCGGTAAATCTCTTCTGGAGTTCCATGCTGGACCAGCTTCCCTTCCTTCAAGATGCCGATCCGGTCGGCAAGTGCAAAGGCTTCGGCCTGATCGTGAGTAATGTAAACCGAAGTAGCCCCGCACTCGCGAGTCAGTGACGCAATTTCGATTCTGAGCTGCTCTCTCCTGTCGGCGTCAAGGCTGGACAGCGGCTCGTCGAACAGAATCAGCCCAGTTCCGGCTGCAAGCGCCCGCGCAAGCGCCACGCGCTGTTGCTCTCCTCCGGATAGTTCGTTCGGGTATTTTCCCGCGAAGTGGGCCAGTCCAACCCGGTCCAGCATCTCCAATGCTCTTGTAGATGCCGCTTCTTTTGACAGTTTTCTGCGCTTCAAAGCGAATGAAACATTGTGATGAGCGGTCAGGTGCGGCCAGAGTGCAAAATCCTGGAAGACCATAGAGAGGCCTCGCTTGTCCGGGGGTATGTGAGTCCCATCGGCAGAGACCAGTTTATCGTCGATATGGATGCTCCCCTTGGTCAATGTCTCGATTCCCGCAATTGTCCTCAAGAGCGTGGATTTGCCCGACCCGGAGGGACCCAGCAGAACCAGGAACGTTCCTGGAGCCACCTCTAAGTCGACGCTATCCAGGGCGACCTGATCACCGAAGCGCTTGGTAGCCGCGCGAATACTTATGCTTTGAGCGTTATCGCTTGCCTCGACTGGGGAAGCTCCGGCCGATGCCGCAAGCTCAACTTTGCTCTTCAATTTGCCAAAAGCCGGAGACCTAAGCTGCACCCGTGACTCCTCCTATTCGTTGCCATCCCTTTGGAGCAAATATCCTGAAGGCAAGCAAGACGATACCTATGACGCCGAACATCTCGATCAGGGTCACGACTGTCAACGCCGTCCCAATCGCGTAGTGATAGTTGCCCGTGAGGTTTTCGATTGCGACGGAAACGGGCTCGTTTCCGGGCGGATAGAGGATTTGAGACACTGGTAGCTCTACGAGCGTCTTGGCGAATGTATACAACCATCCCCACATAAGGACCCTGGAAAGGACGGGTAGCACCGTCTTGATCCACGACTTTACGATGCCGTGCCCATGGACGCGGCAAGCCTCAAGCAGTGATTCCTTGACCTGAGAAATAGGCCCCATCAACAGACGTGACTGGCTCGGGAGCACTGTCGCGATGTACCCCATCAACAATAGAGGGAGCGTTTCGTAGAAATCGACACCCAACTTGGATGCAATCGGAAGATTGAAGGCAAAAATGTACCCTGCCGCGAGCACGATACCGGGAAGCGCCATTGACCCCAACAGGGCAAGGTCGACGAGCTTGGCAAACCTGGAGCTTCCTTTCGAAGAAATCATCTTTGCCATGAAGAGGGCGAGAACCACGCCAAAAGTAGCCGTGAGCGCGGAAAGCCTGTTGGAAAGCAGAATGGGGCTCAAGAAGTTCGAGCTCGTAAGTGCTTGCCTATAGTTAGCAAGAGTGAAGGCGTGGGAAGCCGACATGCCCACTCCAAAGTTGTTGAGCAACGACGCAGCGACAGCTCCAAAGATCGGAATCCCGAGTGCAACTATAAATAGCACCGAGACGCAGGCCGTAGCACCCCACCTTGCCCGAGGGGCCAGTTCCTTTCGCTTCGGAGTTCTCGTCCTGCCACTCAAGACTGCATAGGAACGCCCCCTTAGCGCTCTTGCCTGAATTGCAATTGGAATCGCCGCCGCAAGCACCAAGAACCAGCCCAAGATCGCAGCAACACCGAAGTTGGAAGGGTTGGTATCAATGGCCGCGAAAAGACCGAAGGTTGCCATCGGGAAATGCGATTGATGGGCCAAGGTGAAGGAAACCCCGAAGTCACTCATTGACTCGGCGAAGACAATTGCGAGCGATGAATATACGGCGGGCGCCAGAATCGGCAACACCGCCTTGACCGTCTGATACCTGTTTGCTCCGTGAACTTTGGCCGCGTCCTCGAACTCTTGGCCAAGCCCGTTGAACGCTGCGAGCATGGTCAAATATGCGAAGGGAAGCCCGGCCATTGTCAGGACGAGAACGACGCCCGCGGGGCCGAAAACCAGGTGATAAAGAAAGGACAAAGGCAGGCCCAGCCTTTGCATTACTCCGGCCGGCTCCAATAGATATTGCCACCCATTGGCCATGAGGTATGTGGGCATCAAGAGCAACGCCCAGATACCCAGCGTCCAGATCCTTCGGCCGAATACATTCGTTCTGGAGACCAGCCAAGCGAGCCCGGTGGCAAGTACAAAGGCAATTATGCTCGTGGCTGCACTCACTCCAATTGAGTCGGTGAATCCTCTGAGCGTTGCCCCGGACAATGCCTGAGAGAGTGATCCCAAGGTGAACCACGATGTGCCCTGCGAGAAAGGCCTTGGCGAGACACCTTGGATCAAAAATGCCCCCACAGGCAGGATTATGAGGAATAACAAAGCCCCAATTACCACCACTGTCGACAGGTTGAAGCGCCTGAGCAGCCGAACGGCACCGCGCCCGAAACCGGGCGCGGATTTCCGATGGGTCTCGCCGGTCTGTCCGGTATCCAGCGTTAGCGGGTAGGTACTCTGTGCCAATTCGCTCAAATTGCCTATTCAGGACCCGTTGCCGATCTCTTTATCTCTATGCGATGTTGTTCGTGAACCACGTGTTGATAGTTGCTTCCCGAGATCCCCAGGTATAAGGGTCAATGGTCTGAACGGGCAGCGAGCCAAGCGGCGGCAATGCGGGAAGCGGGCTCACACCATTGATCACAGGCCAATAGAGCGAGTCACCGTGTGGGTCACCGGACTGCATCACCTGTTGTCCCTGAGAAGAGAGCACGAAGCTGACAAATTTCTTTGCTTCGGCAATCTCAGTCGCAGGTGCCTTGGCGTCGATACCGATTGCGCTCGGAAGTGCTGTGACTGGAGTTGGGTACTCCACCTTGAGGTTGGAGTTTCCTTTTAGTGTTGCGCCGATCTCGGCTGAGCTCTGGATCATTGCGATGTGGATTTGGCCTACTTCAAGGGCTTGGAGAGTATCCCCGTTGGTCTCGTGAACGTCCAGGCCGTTCGACTGGAGTTGGGTAAGGAAGTTCTCACCTTGGTTGACCCCACCCATTGAGTTCATCAGTCCTGCAACACATGGATATGTCGGGCCGGAAACCGAAGGGTCGTTCATCCCGATCTCGTTTTTCCACTGAGGCTGGAGGAGGTCATTCCAGGTAGTCGGTGGATTCGTAACCTTGGAAGAGTCGTAGACGATGGCGCACGCCATTGTTAGGCCTGTTGGAATGTAGCTTCCGTCCTTAGGGACTGACTGCTGACCGGTCGAGTCCCACGAAACCGATGGCTCCCAGTTCTTCACCAGCATCCCCTGCGAGTCGAGCGAAGCAAAAACGGTTGCACCGTCCACCCAGAGCAATCCCCACTTCGGATTGTTCTTCTCCGCTTGAATCTTGGTGACAAGGGGCCCGGTCGAGTCGTCGTCGAGCTGCACGGGAATGCCGGTTGCCTGCTGGAAGGCCTGAGTCTCGACCTTGTCGTATCCCTGAGCGGAATAGACGACCAGGGGCACTTTGCCACCGGTTGTTCCAGCCGTCGCGCTGTTGGAAGGGCTGGAGCTACACGCAGCCAGCCCAATGCCTGCTGCGGCCAGCGCTAGGCCGACGGTGACAACGTTCCGTCGGCCTGAGCATGTGCTTTTTGATGATCCTGAGTTCATGTGGCCCGAAGTTATTCGGGCTGGGTAAACCCAGGGTTAGAAAAAGGTCGCGAGTTTCGGAACTTTTGGTCAACTATTGCTTACCTCCAGGTTGCTTGAAGGTAAGCGTTGGTAAGGAGAAGTTAATCTGAAGAGGTAAGGCGCTCAAGGCGGCCATAACCATGGTTATCCCATAGGTCAACCATGACCAGGCCGCCTTGATTGATCAGACGTGCAGAGCTACGCGCTCGGCTTCCATCTTCGCCTCATGCTCTTTGAGGTCTTCGCGCGCCTTGGAGGGACTCCATCGTCCAGGCATGAAGAAGATCAGGATCAAGAAGATGACCTGGCCCCCGATGCAAACCCACCACCAGTCCCGCCACTGCTTAGGCGACTTGTGCTGAGCCGGGATTATTTGTTCAGCCTTGGCAAGAAGCTGCGCCAGCGGAGGCGAGAACTGCCGTACAGCACTGACGTCGGCTGAAGCCGGTTGCTTGCCTGCCAAAAGCGCATTCGTAGCGGTTTTGAAGTGGACCAGTCCCTGTAGCTGGACGAACTGGAAAGACTGAAGCTTCCCTCCGTCGATGAAGGTCTGTAAGGCAGTCCCGTAAGGTGGAAGCGCATCGAGCTCAACCCTCAAATTCTCTGGAAGAGGCTTCTTCGTACCCACGTAGTTGTTGGCCGCCTGCAGCGCCTTGAGCGCGTTGGCAGAAGCTTGGTTGTCAACCAATGTGGTCGTCGTGGAGATCACGTGCGGAATGACAAGGAAAGAGGCTGCAACCACGATGCGAAGCAGCCAACCCCATACAGCCAGTCCAGTCGCAGCCAAGGCAGGGTTCTTGTCCTCCACCGCCTGGGTGTAGTTGGCCATCCAAGGAGAGTACGCGGTGGCTCCCAGGAATCCCAGGAGTGACACGACCAATACCAACGAGTAGTAGCCGGTGTTTGGGTGGTTGGCCTGCGACTGAAACCAGAACGTCACCCCGATGGTGCCAACAGCTCCTATGAGCATGAAGGGCTTGCGCACCAACAGCTTGTCGGAGATCGCACCTACGACAACCAATGCAACAGCGTCGAATACCCAGTACCAGGTGTTGATTCCATTTGCGTCGGTGAGGTTCCGGTTGAAAACAATCGCCCAATAGAGGGTTAGGACCGTCACCGATGCATAGTAAAGAAGCAGGAACAGAGAGATCGCCAGCGAGGAGGACAAGAGGTCCGGCCTGAACATCGTGCGAAGCGGCCTTTTCATTGCCTCCTCGGTGTCGATGCCTTTCGCCTTTGCTTCGACCAGAGCCGTTTCTCGGGCAGAAACCATTAGCTGATCGCGGATTCCGGGAGATAGCTCTCGGAGAAAAATGAAGGCTATTGCAAACATCACCAGACATGCGATACCTGAAATCGTGAACTGGTCTTGCCACGCATTCAGGTGAGAGAGAGTGTGGTTTGCTACCTGACTGGTAACCAGGCTTCCCAGGACAGGCCCCAATGCCCAGAAACCCATTGCAGCCGCCCTCCCCACTTGGGGGGAGAAGTCCCTCATCAGCGCGGGAGTAACGACAAGGATGATTCCCTCCACGAACCCGATTGCGCAATACACGATGGCCAACACCATCTTTGTCTTGACGAATGGGATAGCGAATGTCTGGAGAAGGCCCACGACCAACAGGCCGAAGATGACCAGGTTGCTCCGTCCGATCTTGTCTGAAAGTCCTCCGATGAAGGCGCTGAACGCACCGACGAGATTCGAGAACATGATCACCATCAAAAAGAAAAAGAACGACATATGGAGATCGGGCAGCATAAGCGGCGTGACGCTTCCGGGGACGAAATATACGTAATAAAGGACAATGGTGGTCATAACCACCATTGCGAGGTTCCAGTACCGCTTGAGGCTATCCGGGTAGTGAACCAACTCCCGGCCCGCTCGTTTGAAGAAAGCAGGTTTAGGTAATACGCCATTCGTTACTGCAGCCATCGGTGGGTGCCTCCGATCCTGTCCTTGAGTGGGCTACGCCCATATCGAGTATCTCCTGCCCGGATCTACCCTCGTCTATCTCGGATAATACTGTGGCGCCGAGGCAGATTGGTTGATCTATGCAAGTTGCTCTCTCAGGTAGTAGGCAGTTTGAGACGAGGAGATATTGATGGTCATTGGAGTGCCGAAGGAAACCAAGGTCGGAGAGAACAGGGTCTCCATAACCCCTGACGGCGTAGCAGAGCTCGTTCACATGGGACTCGAAGTGATAGTCGAGTCGAAAGCAGGCTCCGGCTCGTCACTTTCCGACGACGAGTACGAAGCGGCAGGGGCTCGCTTGGTCCCAACGGCCCAAGAGGCTTGGGCCGCCGATTTGGTGGTCAAGGTGAAGGAGCCGCAGGACAGCGAACTCGCTTACCTCCGGGAAGGACTGACGATTTTCTCATACCTTCACTTGGCGGCATACCCCAAGGTCGCCCGAGCGCTCCTGGCATCAAAGACCACGTCGATCGGGTATGAAACGGTCCAGTTGCCAAACGGGACTTTACCGTTGCTCACACCGATGTCTGAAGTTGCAGGAAGACTTGCTCCTCAAATAGGTGCCCATTTTCTTCAGCGGGAACAAGGTGGCCTTGGAATCCTCATTGGGGGCACGCCCGGGACCCGCCCTGCCAAGGTCACGGTCATAGGTGCAGGCAATGTTGGTTGGAACGCCGCCTGGATCGCTCAAGGAATGGAAGCTGAAGTGACGATTCTAGATAGAAACCTTGACCGTCTTCGCTTTGTCGACCAAATCCACAAAGGCCGGATCGTCACCATGGCCCCCAACAAGAACGCCATCGAACGCGCTGTCGAATCATCTGACCTCTTAATCGGCGCTGTTCTCGTCGCCGGCGAGCGCGCCCCGGTGGTGGTTACGAAGGAAATGGTTGGGGCAATGAAAGATGGTTCGGTCATCGTCGACGTGGCGGTCGACCAGGGAGGTTGCATTGAAACCACCGTAGAGACGACCCACGATGACCCCGTTTACCTGGTTGGCGGAGTCCTTCACTATGGCGTTGGGAACATCCCGGCTTCCGTACCTCATACCTCCACCTTTGCACTCACGAATTCCACGCTCCCCTACGTTGCCTCGATAGCCTCCAAAGGACTCAAAGGCGCATCGGCCGCCTTGGCCGAACTGTGGGGAGGGATCAATACGATAGGCGGGTTCACAACCAATTCCCACGTCGCTGCCACCTTGGGCGAGGAGTTTGCTGAACCAACGAAGCTCGTGGGGTAGATTCGGGATAGTGAGTTACGCCGAACAAGCCAGGCCGCCCTGGGAGATCTACGGCGACTTAGTGCTGCCTGTTATCGAGGCACGAACCCTGGTGAAGACGTATTCAAGGGGCGGCCAGTTGGTCCAGGCGCTGCGAGGAGTCAACCTTGCCGTAGGCAAGGGCGAGTTCCTGGCTGTCGTGGGTCCCTCGGGGTCTGGCAAGTCGACCTTGCTTCACCTACTCGGAGGCCTGGATCGAGCTGACTCCGGTGACGTGTTAATTGAGGAGAGCCCTCTCAGCTCTCTTTCCGACACCGAGCTTTCCGTCATGAGGAGAAGGAGAATCGGTCTGGTTCTTCAGTTCTTCAATCTTCTGCCGACTCTCAGTGCCGTCGAGAATGCCGCATTTCCTCTGATGCTCGACGGAAGGCCCGATGCAATCGCAAGAGCCACCCAGATGCTCGAAGCGGTCGGGCTGAGCCATCGGATGAATCACCGACCAGCAACTCTTTCGGGAGGCGAACAGCAACGCGTGGCGATGGCAAGGGCGCTATCCATCAACCCAGCCGTTTTGCTGGCGGACGAACCTACCGGCGCACTCGACACCCAGTCGGGAATCTCAATCCTTGAGCTATTGAGGAGCGCCGCTGATGGCGGTCAAACCGTAGTCATGATCACGCACGACCAGAAGACCGCTGCCTTCGCCGACAGAGTCCTACACATGCGAGACGGCGTACTGGTCGAAGTTACCTAAGCGTCGCACTGTTGGCGACTTAGGCCGGCGGCGCGAGAAGGATAGATCAGCCGTTTGAGTTAGGCATTGACCGGCGACTTAAACCAATCGGTGACCACCGGATGAAGTCAAGCGTTCTCTGGGACCCTAACTGAGTTCGCAATCCCGGATTGAAGGCTCATAAGAATATTCCGGTTTGTCACGAACATCTTCAAACAGGATTCCGGATCGATTGTGTCGCCCACTTTCCTCAAAACATATCCGAACTCGATCGATTCCGGATACGCGTCAGGTGTCAGCATGTCGACCAACTGCCACGCGATCCCCAGGTTGAGAATCGTGTGCGAAAGCATTTCCGAGAATTCGAACTCGTTCCAACAGTGAACATGGATGGAGCGAAGGCGATGGAGGGTCATGTGTGCCTCCAGTTCGTCTGCCGCCATCGCGGCAATGTCCTTCTTCTCGACATTGGCGATGTATTCCCTCAGGTGTTCCGTGCTGACCTGCGTTTCGCCGTTCTCGTAGTCTTCGATCACGTGCTGAAGGGAAGTTGGGTCGCGGAACTCGTCGAAGGTGCGGTGACGATTGGGAACCATCAAAACGAGGATTCCACCGGGCCTCAAAACCCTGTATACATCCTCGATGATGCCGATTGGATTCGCGAGATGCTCGATTATGTGGCTGGCGATGACGAAGTCACACGTTTCGTCCGAGAAAATTGCCAACCTTTCCCTGTTCAGATCAACGACATAATCGGGATGAGGGAAATCCGCGTCTTGAAGCTCCGGGAAAAACGTTCTGCTTTGCTCCGGGGTCCAGCAATCTACATAGGAGACCCTCGCACCGTCTATGAACACCGGAAAAGGCATATGGCCCGGTCCGATTTCGATGCCGTTGCCAATAACATGCCTGCTGAGTGAGCATAAGGCCGCTTCTCGGTACCCATGACCAGCAAAAATCGAAGTAACGACGTTGCTCAAAGGAGCCTGCCTCCCAACGAATCCATTCGTATTATCTCGGCATCGCAACCACCGTTGCCTGAGTTAATAATCAAAAAGTCCCGAACTCGCCTATACGTCCAAGAACCTCCGTACGGCCACTGCAGAACCTCCCGCTCCGATTGCTGCACCCAAGAGCACGACTAGGAGCCCGGTGGTAAAAACGTCGTGGGAAGAGATCGTAAGCGCTTGAGTAAGTGCAAACGGATTGTTGTTTGAGAGACTCTCAAATTTCGAAGTTCCGAGCGCCATCGCACCCCAGGCAAGCAGAGAGCCGACCACGCCCTGGAACAGTCCCTCAAGCATAAATGGCACTTGAATGAACCAGTTAGTGGCCCCGACCAACTTCATAACGGATACTTCTTTCCGTCGAGCAAAAATCGCCAAGCGAATCGCATTGAGAATAAGCACGATCGCCGCCACCAACAAAACGAAGGCGATCAGGAATGAAACTCCCTGTAGAAACTTGGACAGCCTCAACAGGTCGCTAACCGCCTTGGACGGATAGACGACATCCTGCACGCCTGGCTGATGGTTAAGAAGCCTGGCCACCGAAGGTGCCTGGTTTCCGTTCTGCAGCTGTACCCGGTATGACTGGGGAAGGTCGCTGGGCTTGGTGACCGCCGTGATGGTCGGGTCATCGCTGTTCAGTGTCTTGAACTCTTTGTAGGTGCAAGCTTGGTCACAGTGCCAAACCGACTTCACCTGAGGCATGCCACCGGAGCCCGGCGCCACGGGCTTGGACCCCACGCTGGGGATATTTGGCCCCACCATTTGACTCAAGATGGCATGGCTCTCGGACGGAGTCGAGGTGGTCTCCATGAATACCACCAACTGAACGCCGCCTTCCCATCTTGCAGTTGCCTTGGCAACGCCCTGCTTGAAGAGCAGCGCCCCACCCACGAAGGTCAACGAGAGCGCCACGGTCAACATTGCCGCCAAGGCGACCATGCGGTTCCGCCAGATGTTTGTAGAGGTTTCCTTGATTACGTAGTCGACAGATAATGCCATCGCCTATGCCCCGTACCCATAGATTCCGCGCGCTTGGTCACGAACCACTGACCCATGGTCGAGTTCGATCACCCTGCGTCGCATGGCGTTGACAATTACCACGTCGTGAGTAGCCATTACGACGGTGGTCCCCGTTTTATTGATCCGATCCAAGAGCTTCATAATCCCTTGAGTCGTACCTGGGTCGAGGTTCCCCGTTGGCTCGTCGGCAAGCAAAATAAGCGGCCGATTCACGAAAGCCCGTGCAATTGCGACACGCTGCTGCTCTCCTCCGGAAAGCTCATTGGGGAACCTGTCCGTCTTCTTGGCGAGACCGACCAGCTCCAGCACCTGTGGCACTTGAGTTGCGATTACGTGACGGGGCCTGCCGATTACTTGAAGGGCAAAGGCCACGTTCTCATAGACCGTTTTGTTCGGAAGCAGGCGGAAGTCCTGGAAGACGCACCCGAGGTTTCGCCTCAGGTAAGGAACCTTCCAAGAGGAAAGCTTCCCAATCTGCTTCCCGGCAACCCAAATCCGGCCCGCATCCGGCTCTTCTTCCTTAAGCAGTAGGCGCAGGAAGGTCGACTTGCCCGAGCCTGAAGGCCCTACGAGGAAGACGAACTCCCCCTTCTGGATGTCTGCGTTGGCATCCCTCAAGGCAACTACGGAGCCTTTGTAGGTTTTGGTGACGTTGTCGAAACGAATCATCTGGTCAAATGGGCCCTAGTTCAGGATGCGGCCGCCACAACAAATCCTACCAGCGCACCATGCACTAGGTCGGTCATAGCTGTCTCATCGCAGGTCAAATGGCCTCTCTGACTCCGTGCATCCCTCACCTTTCCAAGCGACATCAGCAACCTCAAACCGCCTCGTTCTCTCGTTTAAACCTCAAGTATGACTCCATGAACTCGTCGAGATCGCCGTCCAGAACACCGTCGACGTTCCCCGTCTGGTATTGAGTTCGAAGGTCCTTCACCATCTGAAATGGGGCCATTACGTATGAACGAATCTGGTTTCCCCACGAAATGTCGGATTGGGGACCGCTTATCGCTTCCAGCTCCGCCTGCCTTTGCCGTCGATCTAAGTCTGCAAGCTTTGCCCTGAGGATCTGCATCGCCCGAGCCTTGTTCTGGTGCTGACTACGCTCATTCTGGCAGGAGACAACGATCCCCGTTGGCAGGTGAGTAATCCTGACAGCGGAGTCCGTTACGTTTACGTGCTGACCTCCAGCACCAGACGAACGGTAGGTATCGATCCTGAGATCTTTATCGTCTACTTCAACGGTATCTTCCAGTTCCTCCATGAACGGCACCGCGTCGAAGGAGGCAAAGCTGGTCTGACGGCGATGCTGTGAGTCAAACGGCGACATCCGGACGAGCCTGTGAACGCCCTTCTCGGCAGACAGTAGCCCATAGGCGAACCTACCCTTCACCAAGAAAGTCGACGACAAAATTCCAGCTTCTTGGCCGGGCGTAACCTCGTCGATTTCCAGCTCGAAACCTTTTCGTTCGGCCCATCTGACGTACATTCGGAGCATCATCTCGGCCCAGTCCTGAGCGTCGGTACCACCTGCACCGGAGTGAATTTCACAAACAGCATCGCCCTGGTCATATTCCGAATTGAACAGCGATCTCAGCTCCAGTGAGTCGAGCTCCTTGGAGACCGAAGCGAGCAGTTCTTCAAGCTCCATCTCAAGCGAGGTAAGTTCAGGCGAGTCTTCCGGTTCCTCAATACCCAACTCGAAAAGCGCCCCTGCGTCGTCCAGCTTTGAATCAAGGTTCTCGACGTTGTCGATGTCATCCTTGTCGCGGCCATACTCCAGAGAGATTTTCTTGGCTATATCCGGAGTATCCCAAAGGTCTGGCCTAGAGAGCTCCTGCTCGTTGATTTCCATTCGGATTCGTGCCTGATCGATGTTGAGGTAAGCCCTTGCTTCATCGACTCTCTTCTTCAGGCCGGAAATTTCCAGCCGGAAGTCACGCACGCCCGTGGCAAACCTTGTACTTCTTGTTGCTCCCGCACCAGCACGGGTCGTTTCTGCCGATTTTGTCCCGGTCCGACTTCACCACAGGTGCCTGTATATAGCTCGGATCCGACGGGTCTAGGTGCTGATTGCCCGAGATAGCTCCTGCGGCTACCAATGCCTCTTGATCCTGGGCATTCATTCCGCTTCCGCCGGAAACTCCGCTACCGTTACGTTCGGCCAACTCAGACGAAATCTGCTGCGCCCCTGGAATGTGGGCGACCGACTCGGCCGGATCGGTTGCCGCCGTATAGCTTGCACTTTCCAAGTCGGATGTCTCGGCGGACTGGCTCACGGCCTCGACGTGAAACACGTAGCGGAGGTAGTCGTACTCGATTGAATTCATAAGCTCGCCAAACATCGAGAAGCCCTCACGCTGCCATGCAACCAAGGGATCCTGTTGACCCATGGCCCGCAGGTTGATTCCCTCCTTCAGGTAATCCATCTCTGCCAGGTGGTCTCTCCACTTCTGGTCGATTATCTGGAGCATGATTGCCCGCTCCACTTCCCTGAAAGCATCCGGCCCCCCCGGGAACTCGTTCTCACGTTTCTCGTACGACTCATGAGCCTCGTTGAGAATGCTTTCCGTTATGTGTGCGACGCTGGTTGCGGACTCCAGGTCCGACGGCTCGAACTGCGAGGGATAGATGGCCTTGATCTCATTGAGCAAGGTTTCCAGGTCCCACTCTTCCTCGTATTCCGTAGGACAGGCCAGGCTGACGGCCGACTCAATCGACGACTCAAGAAGCTCGGCAGTACGTTCACGTAGGTCTTCCCCGTCGATGATCTGCATGCGCCGCTCGTAGATGACCTTGCGCTGCTCGTTCATCACCTCGTCATACTTCAGAACTTCTTTACGGATCTCGGCGTTGACCGCTTCGACCGTGGTCTGGGCACGTTCTACGGCTTTGGTGACCATCTTGGCCTCAATCGGGACGTCTTCAGGCAATGCCCTGTCCATCACCCAGCTCATTGCCCCAGTTGCAAACCGGCTCATGAGGTCATCTTCGAGCGAAAGGAAAAACCTGCTCTCACCCGGGTCACCCTGGCGGCCGGATCGGCCTCTGAGCTGATTGTCTATGCGCCTTGACTCGTGCCTCTCACTTCCAAGAACGTAGAGTCCACCCAGCTCACGGATTTTCTCTCCCTCTTGCTTGCACTCTGAAGAGAACTTGTTGGTCAGATCCTCAACACGGCGCAGGCCCTCTTCCGTATCAATGTCCACCCCTTCGCTCAGGGCTGCATCTCGGGCGAGGTTCTCCGGGTTTCCGCCGAGGATAATGTCGACGCCTCGGCCTGCCATGTTCGTGGCGACCGTAACTGCGTGCAACCGACCTGCTTGGGCCACGATTGCGGCCTCTCTGGCATGTTGCTTTGCGTTAAGGACGGTGTGGTCGATTCCCTTTTTTGAGAGGAGGCTCGAAAGAACCTCAGACTTCTCAACCGATGCGGTACCCACCAAGACTGGCTGTCCCGTCTCGTAGCGTTCCTCAATGTCATCTACTACCGCTTGGAACTTTGCCTTCTCGGTTTTGAAAACCAAGTCCGGCATGTCCTTGCGAACCATGGGAGTGTTGGGCGGAATCGGCACGACCGCAACCTCGTAAGTGTCTCCGAACTCTGCTGCCTCGGTTTCCGCCGTTCCCGTCATTCCCGAGAGCTTGTCGTACATGCGGAAGTAATTCTGGAGGGTGATCGTCGCCCAAGTGTGGTTCTCCTCTTTGATCCGCACTCTCTCTTTGGCCTCCACCGCCTGGTGAAGCCCCTCTGACCACCTTCTTCCTTCCAGGACGCGACCCGTAAACTCATCGACAATCTTCACTTCACCGTCAGCGACGATGTACTCCTTGTCGCGCTTGTAAAGCTCTTTTGCCTGGAGAGCTTTGCTCAAGTGATGGACGTAGTTCGCAGAGACCAAGTCATAGAGATTCTCGACACCGAGTTGGCGCTCCACCTTCTCGATTCCTGCCTCCAAGGGCGCTACGATCCGCTTCTCATCGTCGACCTCATAGTCGACATCCCTCTTCAAGGTCCTGACAATGCTCGCGAACTGGTAGTAGAGCTTCGCTGACTCTGCGGCAGGACCCGAAATGATGAGAGGAGTACGAGCTTCGTCGATGAGAATCGAGTCGACCTCGTCGACAATGGCAAGGTAGTGCCCACGCTGGACCATTGACTCTCTGTTCGGCGCCATGTTGTCACGCAGGTAGTCGAACCCAAACTCTGTGTTGGTGCCATAGGTGATGTCACAGGCATACGCCGCACGCCTCTGTGCAGGGTCGCTCATGTCCGGGACTATCAACCCAACGCTCAACCCAAGAAACTGATGGATCCGCCCCATCCAGGCAGAGTCACGACTCGCAAGGTAGTCGTTGACGGTGACCATGTGAACGCCATTGCGAGAAAGTCCGTTCAGATAGGCAGGAAGGGTTGAAACAAGCGTTTTCCCTTCACCCGTCTTCATCTCAGCAATCCAGCCGAAATGAAGCGCCATCCCTCCCATGAGCTGCACGTCGAAATGACGCTGCCCGATTACTCGCTTCGCGCCTTCCCTTACTACCGCAAAGGCCTCCACCAGGAGGTCATCCAGGTCCTCCCCGTTGTCCAGTCTTTCCCTGAACTGCACGGTCTTGCCCTGAAGCTCATCGTCGCTCAAAGCCTCAATTTCGGGTTCGAGGGAGTTGACAATCGGGACGAGCTCGGCAAGCCGCCTGATCTTCTTGCCTTCACCAGCGCGAAGGACTCGCTTGAAAACGCTCATGACGACACAATCCTACAGCGCTTTCCGTCAACATTCCGGCGCCGGACGATCACTCCCCTCATCCAAAAAGCAGCCCGGTCCCAATTCCCCGCTTGCAGGCTATTGCCTGTTGCGGCTGCCGCCTCCGTGCCCCCGGTGATTCCGGTTCGGCAACTGTGAATTGTGCCCGTTCCTATCGCCGAAGCTCCGGTCACGGTCATCTCCCCCTGGGGCTGGATGACCGTGGTGGCCGTGGTTTGAGCTTGTGCTGCCCCGACCCCCTGAGTCCTTTCCAGCCCCGCCAGGCTGTCCCGTCTTCGAGGAGTTGGTTCCGTCCCTCGCCGGAAAGTTCGGCGAAGTATTACCGGTCTGGCCTTGCCAATTCCAGTAGGAAAACTTGTCTTGTGACGTAGGGGCACTGGTCCCGTTCTGGGAAGTGACGGTCACATCTACCGTCCCAAGGCTTCCAGCAGGCTCCGTGGCAATTATGAGGTTGGGAGACTGAATGTTGAACTTGGCCGGAGTTGCCCCGAACTGAACGGACTTTACGCTTCCCAGGTTTTGCCCATAAACGGACACGATGGCTCCCCCGCTGGTAGGACCGAAGCCCGGAAATACCCCTGTGACAACGGGCGGGTTCGAATATGTGTACCTATCGGACGCATTGGCCGCAGATGTTCCAGCCGCCGATTCAACCTGCACATCCACCGTAGAGCCTGCCGACCCCGGAGGAGCATAGACACTGACGTAGGAGTCGGAGTCCACATAAAAATATGGCGTTGGCTTTCCCCCGAAAAGTACTGCTGTCGCACCTGAAAATCCTGAACCACTAATACCTACGACTTGCCCACCTTCAGCCGAACCGGTCGCCGGACTGACTCCTTGGACCACCGGTGCGGATGACACGTAGGTAAACATTGCGCTCCCCTGAGGGGTGGAAGACCCATCCGGCCCGGTGACCGTAACTTCAACCGCACCAGCCTTCCCAAGGTCGGCGGGAGAAGTAGCCAAAAGGAGAGTATCCGTCACAGGACGGAACGCCGCCAGGTTGCCGCCGAACTTGACCGCTGAAGCCATACCCAGACCAGAACCGTATATCGCCACCTGAGTACCTCCACCAACCGGGCCCGAACCGGGCGCCAACTTGGTGACCGTCGGAGGCGTCGGTCCAGTATAGGTAAACAGGTTTGTCGCGGTATCGCCTGACGTACCTGCAGGCGTGGTCACGTCTACATGGACTGTGCCCGACCCCGAAGGTGAGAAGGCATAAATCGAGGTGTTGGAAATAGCCACGAAGATCCATGCGGGATTGCCGCTACCAAACGACACCTGAGAAACGCCGTCGAACCCGTCGCCGTTGATTTCCACCAATGTGGCTCCGGTATCGGGCCCACTAGACGGGCTGACCGACGTGATGGTAGGTGCCGAAGACACCGGCGTGACGTAAGTGAACTCGTCCGTCGAAACATTCGAAGAGGTTCCGGCAGATCCCTCTACCGTTACGTCGACCTGTCCCGCCGGACCAGGTGGCGAAGTTGCGGTTATCAACGACGCCGAGTTGACCGTAAATGACTTTGCCGGCAGTGAGCCAAAGTAGACGTTTGCAACACCCTGGAATCCCGATCCGGAGATTACAACTTGCGTCCCGCCTGCAGTGGAGCCTGAGTTAGGTTGCACGGCTTCAACCCGAGGGACCGGGTTCGATGTGTATGTAAACATCGGGGCGCCGGAAGATCCTGAACTGCCGGACGGGCCGAGGACTATTACCGATACCGAGCCGGTACCCGGAGGAGACACAACGCTCAAGGAAGTATCCGAGGTCACTATCAGGTTGGTGCCAGCCTTCCCGCCGAACGTTACCGATTGAGCGGCCGTGAGGTAGCGCCCCGTGATCGTGACCTGCGTGCCTCCGGCACTTGGTCCTCCCGCCGGAGATAACTGCTGAATTTGAGGCGCGGTTGAAACGTAACTGAACTTATAGGCAGATGGTGCCGCGTAAGTTCCAGAGGGAGTTGTTACCGAAATCACAACCGAACCCGACCCCTTGGGCGAAACGGCTGTAATCGTCGTCGATGAGAGAACCGAAACGGAAGTCGCAGCAACCGAGCCGAAGGAAACACCGGAGACATTACCCAAGCCAGACCCATTAATAGTGATTGTTGTGCCGCCGGTTGACGGCCCCGATATTGGCGAGACGGACCTGACGGCGGGCGGCGGCACAATATAGGTGAAATTGTCTCCTGAGACCTTCTGGCTTTTCCCACCCACGTTGGTGACCGTCACATCCACCGTCCCCGAGCCTTGCGGTGAGGTAGCCGAGATCGAGGTATCCGAGTTGACAGTAAAACTTGCCGCAGAAGCCGAGCCAAAAGAAACACCCGTAGCCTGTGTGAATCCGGAACCAGTTATCGCCACCGAGGTCCCACCAGCTTGTGGACCCGATGATGGGGAAATGGAGGACACGGTTGGCGGATTCGTGACCGGAACATTAAAAGTGAAACGATCTGAACCCACTGGCGCCGATTTTCCCGCCGAGTTGGTGACCGTCACATCCACCGTCCCAGAGCCTTGCGGTGAGGTAGCCGAGATCGAAGTGTCTGAATTGACGGTAAAACTTGCCGCAGAAGCCGAGCCAAAAGAAACACCCGTAGCCTGTGTGAATCCGGAACCAGTTATCGCCACCGAGGT
>DAIDIS010000143.1 GCA_027451785.1 Acidimicrobiales bacterium | reverse complement strand
CAAAGAATATTTTCGGTGTCGTCGCTAGTGCGGGGACCGGCCAGGACGATATCTCGCTGTTCAAGTGTCCACTCCAATGACACTGCGCTGAGGAGATGGTTCTTCGAGCCGAAATAGCGGTAAATCGTCCCGAGGGCCACGCGGGCGCGAGATGCGACGTCCCTCATTTGAACGGCGTCGTATCCACCTTCCGATGCGAGCCTGCGAGCTGCGTCAATGACTCGAGCCCGGCGGTTCAGTTGATTCTTGGTCAATTCGCTTAGATCGAGTAGCCCGCCCACGCTCAAGCGTTGCGGAGACTCCGTTAAGAAATCTTCACCATCGCCCAACATCGGCTCCTCAGCCGTTTCGTCAACGGCATCGCCACTGCCGAGTTCCGGTGCACCTTCGGGTTTGGCCTCAATGGCGTTGCTCAAACCAAGGATTTCGGTTTCCCGCTGGCCCTCGCTATCGGCGGTCCCGCTTCCGCGCTGCGACTGGGCCATTTCGGCCCCATCATCAATTTGCGCCAGGTCTCCCATCAAACTCCCTCGAGCTACGTTGCTACAAGCACCACCAAGGTTCCCGTCAGTACGCAATATCGCTCATTGCCCTTCCGGTAGCCGACATCAGTCAGGATGCAATCCGTTCTAATAGTGATTAAATTACCGGCTGTAAAGATCATAAAACATTATCTTCCAACATGGCCAGAATCCATCACCTTGCGAGCCATTTATTTTGAAATGCGCGGCTGGCCATTTCTGTAACTTTCACTCGCAATACGATACGCCTTTGCCCGCAGGAGGTGAGCTGGGCGGGACTCTCACTAGCCTCGGCGCCTACGTATAGTGGTAACGCTCAAAGCGCGAACGCGAGGCGCCTTGTCCTGTCGGCCCGACCTCGGGTAAGACAGGTGTAACTATGCCGCTACCTGAGCAATTTGCCTCCCTTGCCCAAAGACTTAACAACTGGGGTCGTTGGGGGGAAGATGACGAAAGAGGAACCCTGAATTTCATTGATAAATCAGCGGTTACCCGCGGTTACGATTCAGTGAGGCACTGGAAGTCGATTGGGCTGTTTTGGCAGAAGAGCCAATCGAGTGAGCCTTGGCTTCCGGGCAAGTGGATTATGCCATCTTTGCTGTCAATGACAAACGTTGGGACTGCCGTGGCGGACCCGACCTCCCCTTGCAGCATTAGCACAGACGAAATCACTATTAGCGCGGGGAGCACTTCGCACTTTCTCTCCCTATCGGCGACCAGCCACGCCGGTCGAATGTATAACGGCTTTGACGGTACTTCGGTTTCGCAGCTTGGGGCTGGTCGGCTCTCTGCCACCTTGATCGGCCCTCTTCTTACTCGCGCCCTCTTCCTTGACCCTGCCCGGGCAGCGGGCGTCGACTCGCTCGCTCCAGGACAAAAGCTGACCAAGGGTGACCTTGAGGCCGCTGTAGCCTTGGCGGGTACCAAGCCGATGCCGGGAGACGCTGTGTTGATCCGAACCGGGGCCGCAGTGGGAGCGGATCGGGTTAAGCCGGCTACTGGACCCGGACAGCTGATCCACCGCTTATACAGTGACGATCTCGAATATGGCGGTTCCCCGGGATTGTCCCTCGACGCTGCCGAGTGGTTGCACGCGAGCCAAGCAGCCGTCGTTTGTCTCGACACCCATTCCGTCGACGCCCTGCCCTTGGACTCGCCACCCCTCTTTCTGCCAGTACGCCTACTCCTTGCCGTCGACCTCGGAATGACAATTGGACTTTGCTTCAACCTGGAGGAGATCGGCAAGACTTGCGCTGAGCGTGGCCAATATACCGGGCTCTTCAGTTGCACACCCTTTGCCGTTGCCGGATCCGTGACGGCACCCGCTTCGGCATATGTCGTGGTGTGAGTGACTATGCGCGTCTTTGCATATCCTTTCCGCTCTCTGAAACAAATAACACGTTTCACTTGTTGGTAAATTCGAGATCCAAAGAATTCCCAAAGGCGGCTGCGAAAATAACCTAGTCACTCAAATAAGGTCCCTGGATTGCCGATTATTAGGTAAGGACTACCTAGTACCTCGGCCTACGGCCTGAAACTGAAAGTGATTAGAGCACCGGATGCTTTGGAGAAAGGACAAAGGCGCCTCAGCGCCGAGGAAGACCGAAGGCGACAAGTTTGAGGTCGCTGCCGAGTGCTTCCCCGCCCATGGCATCACGATTAAGGTACGCGTACCCGAATGGGGGGAACCGTTATCCTGCAGGACCGGTGCAACGGAACCGGAGAACCAGATTGTGCTTTTGGGGCTTCCCCAAGACATTCGATGGAGGCCTTCGGCCAAGAAGGGCACTTCTATCAGACTTTCTTGGGCCGACCATTCGGAATGGCACGAGTGCAACGGCGAGTTTGCCCAAGATCTCCGCGAAGGCGGAGCCTTTATGAGGATCAAGTTAACCACCGCTGTCTTCCATCACGAAAGGCGAAAGTTCGTCCGCGCAAGGCGAACCAGGCCAATTTTCATGATTGTGGGTCAGCGAACGGTTCAGGCCAAGACCGTCGATCTCAGCGAAGCCGCCGCCCGGGTACTGGTAAGCGCTCACGATCCTCCTTATGAGGGCGACCACGTCCACATATCGCTGACACTTTCCAGCCACCTCCACACTTCGTCTTCTCTCGATTGCGATGCAACGGTGATTCGCCAGGAAATTCTTGAAGGTCGACAAGCCGGCAGCAAGTACGTTGTCTTGAGGTGGGACTCTCTGACGCCGGCGCAACAAGACCAGCTTAGGGGCGTGATATTTGACGTCGACTTGGAAGACCGTAAGCCGAGCACGACCGAGTCGGTTTAGCTGCAACTAGCTGCGGGCCACATTACGGAGGCCCCAGACGCGCGCTATGTCGACATTGGCTCCAGGCCGGTAACCAACTCCCGCAAGGTCCCGACTTCGACCAAGAGGACTTTTGCACATTCCACAAATTGCTCAGTCTCCCCACCAGCCGGGTCCGGTATCTCAGGCATCGACTCAACCGGAACCCTGGCCAATCCCAGTTCATGGATGCCCAGGGGCGATAGTCCCCCATCGGCGAGTATTGG
>DAIDIS010000142.1 GCA_027451785.1 Acidimicrobiales bacterium | reverse complement strand
AATGCGTGAAGTGCAGCATATATAGTGCGGCCGAGGTAGCCTACATACTCGCGACTAGACCCACCTAGGTTTGTTGTCGGAGTCACCCAAGCCCCTTCTCCGCCCGCCTGATCAGCTCAGAAGGCTTTATCTCCAAGGCTTCGGCGAGCATCCACAGTGTCGTTATGGACGGAGCATTCCTGCCGCGCTCGATTAGCGAGACGTAGGTCCGGTGCCGGCCGCATGCAAACGAGAGCTCTTCCTGGGATAACCCGAGTCGCAAACGGCGTTGGCGAACGACTTCGCCGAAGGCCTCTTGCAACTGGGCTGAATCCATTCCTTTGAGAATGGATTCGTGCAGAGTATTACTCTACAGAATATATGCTGCATTTCCGATAGATCATGAGGTGGCGTATTTCAGCGCTGAACGAATCGGATAAGCGATAGGCGCCTCGGGCTTCTGGATTGCCAAGGCACGACTAACGAGATAGGGGCGAGGCTATGGGGATACTGAACTGGTTGAATGAGCATCTTGGTGGAATGACACATCACTCAGACCAAATGCTCGAGACGCAGCTCGAGAATCAGAGCCAGCTTGCTCAAGAACGGACGCGACAGCTGACTGACCAGAAGCTCGAGCGCACCCGCGATCCGTACGTGAATCCCGGGATCGACCAAGTTGTCGACGAGACGCACAACGGCATAGACCATGGCCTGGGAATAGCTAATCCGCACGACTTCGGTCGTGACCTCGGAGGTCCTGGGCACTTCGGCAGCTTCTGACGATGCTTGGCTTCTCTCCACTGGCCTTGCCTGTAGCCCTATTCGTCTTGATGTTGGCGATTTGGTCAGTCCGACAATTCCTGACGGTAAAAGGAAACATCAATCTCGCTCGCTCAAGAGGCGATTCCCGTGAAATATCAATGACGAGCACGCAGACGTTTCGACGCATTGGGCTGGTGTTTTCCAAGCCCGAAAAGCTCTGCGCAGACGCCAACGCCTGGCTCGCTCAACAACATGATCTCCGAAAGGTCTGGTTGAGCTTAGAGATCACCAACGGTCAGGTCTGGGGACTGACGCTCTCATGCGAACGTGGCCCCGGCCGACAGGATGCCTCCTACGTTCTCGATGTCATCGTCGTGATCCACAGAGACATCATTGCGGCATTGGCGTCGGTCGTTCTCCGGCCGAAGATCGACCCGCTGATCGAAGCTTGGAGGCAGAAGCATCCGAACGCCCAGGTAATCACGCAGAGGATCGTGACTACCAGAGGAACTCCTTCCGAAGCATGGATCCTCTACCGGACTTGAGTCATAACGGCTTCTAGCCGAAGACAAAGGAGTGGCGACAGTGGAGGGATTCAAAAACATAGGCGCGGCACTGCACGCCTACAGAGTCTTTCCAGTGATCAAGGAAGGCGGGTTATGAGCGACGCGACGGATAACAATCTTGTTCTGGAAGAAACTGCACCCAAGCGTCGGCGAGTAAGCCGGCGACTCTATGCGAGGGGAGTGATCCTGGTGGTCGTGGTGATCATTGTTTCGCTGGTAGCCGCGCGTTCGAGCGGGTCGACGCCGACGCAGTTTGACCCGGACCTCATTTCCTCAAGCAGTGTGCTGCAACCTGGGGCACAGTGTCCGCACCCAGAGAATCCCTCCAATATCGACGTAGGTCCTGACGTGGTTTCCAGCCCAATGAGCGTCACGCTGATGATGGACAATTCTAAAGATCCGGATCATCCGACGTCGGTAGTCCGCATCCAGAACTGCGACGAGAACTCGATAGACGAACACACCGCTGTAGCAGATGGTGCATTCGTCTATCGAGTGAAGCCCCTAATGGAGCAAGGGAACGAAGCATCAGAGACGAATGCGAGCAACCGAGATACCACGTGCAATAGTCCATTCTGGTCGACCCAAGGACCCCCTAAAACCATTCCACCATTCAGCATCTCCGCTTACGACACCGACATTGGCTATGGGAAAGTTCCCGGGAGTCACCCGCTAGACAGCTACTCGCAGTTCGCGGTCTGCGAAGCGACCATCAAGCCGGGCACAAGGTTTGTTGTCAGCAGGAACACTGAAGATACTTATTCCAACGCTAGGGGGAACCTTCTAAATGGAAGTGAGGTGCTGTTGGCATCGTTCGACTCCGACAATGCGAGCACTTTCAGTGCAAGCGGTAATCAAGGAGGCTGTGTTCCAGTCGGAAATCAGCTAGAGAATGTTAAAGTCCAGTTGTACGCCAATAGCGAAGGGCCCAATCACGAAAGGACCTTCCGCTTGCTCAGTTCGACGCCAATTGCACCTTGCGAACCGACACCAACAACGACCAGCACGACTATGACCACAGAGCTTCATCCTACAACTTCGTCATCCACATCCACGACTCAGGCAGCACCCAATGCAACTTCGCAGTCGGTATATAGCGACACTGACGCAGGATGTTCAACCGACCTAACCTTTGGATTCCCCGAGGCAACTGGGCAAATCACGAACGAGAGTGGCGAGACCGCCACCTACACCGTCCACGTTTCGTTCAACGACGAAAACGGCACGATGCTAGCCAGTGGATTTGCCAATGTCGGTCCTGTCCCGCCGGGGCAAACGGCCGACTGGCAAGCACGCGGGCCCATTACTCCCGTGCAAGGCGTCGTTGACTGCCCGGTTACGGCTGTCGATGTATTTCCGTCGATGGGCGCCGTCCAAGGGGCCGGATCGCCAACCGTTTCAAGTGGCCCACCCGGTGGAGGCTCCGAAAGCCCACCTCAAACGACTTTTACCCCATGTCCGTCCGACCCTTCGCTCTCGATCATGGACGCTAACTGCGGTGCTACTGAAGACACCGTGCCTGACACCCAGGACACGATTCCCCAACCGCCAAACATGGGTGGAGTAGGGGGCTTCTAGGCCTCGAACAAGCGTTCGATAGCTGATGTAGGCGTGGCGGCCTTGCTGTTGCTGGGGAATCGCAGGGACCTCTGCACCGTGCCGGCAGGTTCGAGGTGAGCGGCTGAGGAGCAGTGGTCCACGGAAAATCCTTCTGGGCGTGGGAAAATTTGGTCTGCGACAACACGAATAAACCCACACCCGAGAAGGGATTTCCGGTTGAAGAATAGCTCGCCGCGGTCTGGTCGAGGTGTATCGAAGCTGGCGGGGCGCCGACGGCGACGGAGGGTGCTGGCCCGGGAGGCGTCGGGCATCGGCCGGCGCCTGGAGGGGGCGGTGAAGCTCAACCGGGCCGGCCCGGTGCTTGGCCGCAGCCGACCGGCATACGAGTTGGCCGAGCGGTCCCGGGCTATAGGCCAGGGCGGGATGGGGGCGGTCATGATGGTGGCCGATTCGGTCGGGTTGGCCGATGAGATCAACCAGGCGGTCAAGGTGCTGGCCGCGCACCGGCCGTACTTCGAGTCCGACCATGTGCTCAACATCGCCATCAACGCCCTCTGCGGCGGGGTCTGTCTCGAAGACATCGAGGCTCGCCGTAACGACGCCGTGTTCTTGGACGCCCTGGGGATAGACAGCCTGCCCGACCCCACCACCGCCGGCGATTTCTGCCGGCGCTTCGATGCCGATACCACTATGGCGTTGCAGGAGGCGGTCAATCGGGCCCGGTTGCGGGCGTGGTCGGCGGCGGGAGAGTCGTTTCTAGGCGGCGTGGCCCGCATCGACGCCGATGCGTCGATCGTGGCCACTACCGGCGAAACCAAGGCGGGGATGGATATCTCCTACAACGGCATCTGGGGCTACTCGGCGCTGGT
>DAIDIS010000141.1 GCA_027451785.1 Acidimicrobiales bacterium | reverse complement strand
ACCTCCCCAATCAGCCTTCTCCACTCCTGCGAGGAGTCCCGGAAGTTCCGCTCTACAACCCTCAGCGACACCAGCGCGCCGGAAGATAGTGGTCTTTCCGACGTCATGGACCTGTGGCCTTGACCACAGCCGAAAACCTGGTCATAAGGCTGATCGTACCATCAGCATTATGCCTGGGAATCGAGTCGGCCTATGCCCTTGACGACTTGAGATGGTCGACGAGCCCACGGCACGCCGCCTCGATCAGCCTCAGCGAGAGATCGAAATCCTCTTCACCGCCGCTCCAAGGATCTGGGACCTCATCGTCAAAAGTACTTGCGTTGACGTCGAAGGACCTAAGAAGTCTGACCTTGTCGGTGCCGTCCCTTGCCACTCTCCGGACGGCGTGGAGGTTCGACCTGTCTGCGCAGAGCACCAGAGCGAGGTCCGGTATATCCGAAGCAGAAATCTGCCTCGCATGGTGTTTCGTCACCGGCCAACCATGACGCTTCAGTGCGGCAATCGCCCTGGGGTCTGCATCCTCACCACGGTGGTACCCAGCGGTGCCATAGGACTCGACCGACCACTCCCGCTCCAAGCCAGCTTCGGCAATCATTGCCTCCGCAACCATTTCAGCCATAGGAGAGCGGCAGATATTCCCGAGGCACACCATCGCAATCCGCATAGATGGCCCATTCTGCCATGGCCCCAAAGCCACAAACGTAACGGTCTCGATTCCAAAGGAAGTAACGAAGCTCACGATTGTTAAGACAACGAGCTGTCGTATTTACAGTTCCCAGGAAAAAGCGTCGCATCGATGCGATAACCTCAAGATGTGAGCCCGACCCCACCGAGCACAGAAAGCAAACCGCACCGCCGCCCAGGAGGACGTAGCGCAAAGGTTCGGGTTTCAGTCTTGGCGGCCCTAGCCGAGGAGTTGAAGGAGACTGGCTACAGAGATCTGACAATCGAGGGAGTCGCCAAGAGGGCCGGGGTCAACAAATCGACCATCTACAGGAGATGGGGCAGCGTAGAGGCTATATTGCTCGACTCGCTGCTTGCATTCGCTGAGCAAGAGACCCCCGTGCCCGACACAGGTTCACTGGCCGGCGACCTCCTGGTCCTGGCTAGAGCCGCTGCGTCGATCTCCGGATCACCTGAGATGCTCGCCTTGATTCGTGCGATCGCCGCCGTTGCGGTCTCCGACCCTGGCGTTTCAAGTGCTGTCACAGACCTGTGGGAACGGCGGCTTGGGATCGACAGGCAGATAACCGAAAGAGCCATTGCCCGCGGAGAGCTGCCGGAAGGTACGGACACGAAGACTCTAATCGAGGCTGTCTTCGGCCCAATGATCTTCCGCCTACTCATGACGGGCCAAAGTCCGGACGACAAGGCCCTCAGGTACCTGATAAACGTAGTCTGCGCAGGTGCAGCAGTATCTCCAAGGTATGCCGGGTCGACAACTACGCTTCCGGCAGAGTCGCTTCCCGCAGCACTAAAAAGGCGCCAACCGGTACAGTCCCGAAGCAAGGAAACCGTCGAGCGAATCCTTTCGGCAGCCGGTGACTTGATCGCAGAAATTGGGGCGGGGGCGATCTCGGCACGCCTAATCGCGGAACGTGCAGGCATGCCCGCGTCAACCTTGTACCGGTATTTCGAGAACAGTGACTCGATCGTGTCGGCTTTTTTGGACAGGGAGCTTGAGACGATTGGCGCTGAGTTGGTGCAAGCGGTCCTCGAGCTGGAGACGGTCAATGTGAAAAGCCTGGTGGAGGCGATCTTGATGACCTCGCTTAGGCACCACGAGAAACACCCCAGCGCCTTCACCCTCTGGTTCGATCCACGCAACAGCAACGAAGTAAAGAGCCGATCTCAGCGGGCTGGAGATCGCCTATCCAATTGGTTGGACTCAGCCGCACGCTCGTCCGGGCTGATCGAACTCGCTGCTCCGGCTTGGGGATCGCGCCTTATCGTCCGGATGACAGGGACCATTTTCCAGATCGCCTTCGAGGATGACATCGCTCCGTCCGAGCGCGAAGAAATCGTAAGCCACTTTGTGGACATGGTCGTTTATGAACTGGATAAGTACGCCACCGTAGAAGGCAAAAGTGGTATCCGCCCCGAGGAATTCATAGCCCGCTTGGGCACCTTCGAGATCCCTACTCCAAGTTTTCGACCCTGACCGTCCGGGAACCCAGCTAAGGCGCAAACCGGCATTGCGATCCCCACCTATGGCGCGGGACTAATTCGCGACCCATCGTTCTACACGCTGGAAATCCGTGGGTTGGGACGAAACGCGAACAGCATCAATTTCTCGTCGGTTTCTTAAGAGAAGTGATTTCTCAATAGAGCTAAATGAATAAAAGTTGACAACTTGTCGTGTTTCACGCGATCTTTATTCAATCGGCACCAACGGGAAGGGACGACTTGTGAAAGACAACATTTCCATCGGACGGCAAGGCAGAAGGGCGGGCCGCTTAGCCCATCGCCTGCGATTCGCATTGGTTCCTGCTGCGGGTGCACTGGCCCTGGCGACAGCAGTGGCCCTACCTCTTGCTACTCCCGCAAATGCTTCCGGAACCCTTCCGGGCTCGGTAGTTCCCGCCCAGGACCCGTTCTATACCGCTCCCGCCAACATCGCATCCCTTCAGCCGGGACAAATCGTCGCCTCCAGGCCAGTGACCCTCAATCTTTCGGTTCCGTCGCACGCTTGGCAGATTTCCTACAAGTCGGAGAACTCACTCGGCAATCCCGAGTTGACCGTCACCACCCTCATCGTTCCGAACGCCGCTTGGACCGGGGCAGGCTCCCGGCCGGCCGTCTCCTACCAAGGCCCTGAGGACTCTACTGGAACGCAGTGCGCACCTTCGTACGTTATGGCCAAGTCCAAGGGATCCGGGTACGACTTAGATCTCGGCACGATGCTGGGCTATGGCTGGGCCGTGACCGATCCAGACTATGAAGGCCCGAACTCGGCTTGGATGGCTGGGCCACAGGCCGGACATGCGGTCCTCGATGGGATTCGCGCGGCCGACTCCTTCACGACCGGTGGACTGAGCACTTCGACGCAATGGGCTCTCGATGGATACTCGGGCGGGGCTCAAGCCACAGGCTGGGCCGCTCAGCTCCAGCCAACCTATGCTCCGGAGCTTCACATCGCAGGTGTCTCCATGGGGGGCACCCCCGCTGACCCGGAAGCCGTCGGACAATACATCGACGGGACTCTCTTCTCGGGATTCGAGTTCGCAGCCTCGTGGGGAATCAACCAGGACTTCCCAATCGCCAATCTGACAAGCATTCTGAACGCCAAAGGGCAACTTGCCGAGACCCAGGTTGCCGGTAAGTGCCTTCCGGACATCCTGTTGATGTTCCCATTCAAGAAGATCGCCGATTACTCGACCGTCCCCAACCCCTTCGCAGTTCCGTCGATCGCGGCGGTCCTGAAGGAGGACACGCTAGGCCAGGCGGTCCCCACCTCCGCTCCGATCTATGACTACCACGGAGATGCCGACAAGATTGTCCCCGTCACACAGGACAACACCTTGGTTTCGAATTGGTGCACATTGGGAGCCAAGGTGGAGGAAGTGCGAAATGCCGGCCAGGGACACGTATCCGAGATTGCCGCCGGGGAGAGTGGCTCGCTTTCCTTCTTGAAGGCAAGCTTCGCCGGCCAAAAGCCAACCTCAACCTGCTGACAACACCCACCTAGCTGATATTCCACTCAGAAAGGGAGCGCTCCGGCACCGCCACTGCGGCAAGGGGCGCTCCTTTCGCGCCCGGGTGTGGAACGGTTATATGATTCAGTTCCGGCCCAATGAGTCACTGGATCGGTGGCAACTTCCAAGTGTCTGGAGGCGACGTGCGGAAATCTCAGATCGGCATTCTTGCAGGTTCGGCATTGTGTCTAGCAATGTTTACAGCGGTTGCTTCAACCCCGGAAAAGGCTTTCGGTACGTACCAACCGGGCACCATTTCCAAAGCCGTGACCGGCCATTCAGGCTATTCGGCGATTGAGAATTTCGGCGACGCGACCTCCTTGGGATCACCTTCGGGGTCTCAGCTCGGCGGACCGATAGTGGGCGTTTCGGCGACACCCGACCATAAGGGATACTGGCTCGTCACGGCCGATGGGGAAGTCTTCGCATACGGTGACGCGATATCTTTTGGCTCGGCTTCGAAGATTGGGCCCACCTCTTCAGTGTCTGCGATCGCATCGACCCCGGATGGGAATGGGTATTGGGTTGTCACTCCTCAGGGACTTGTAAGCGACTACGGAGACGCTACGTTTCAAGGAGACGCCGGGGCATTCATCAATGCACCAGTAGTCGGGATTGCTTCAACTCCCGATGGGAAAGGGTATTGGCTGGTCGCGTCCGATGGCGGAGTCTTCGCATTCGGCGACGCGCGCTTCTACGGCTCTATGGGAGGCCAATTTCTGAACAAGCCGATAGTGGGTATCGCTCCTACCATCGACGGCAATGGCTATTGGATAGTCGCCTCGGACGGCGGGATTTTCGCTTTCGGCGACGCTACCTTCTATGGCTCCATGGGAGGAATCCCTCTAAACCAACCGATTTCCGGAATTGCCGCGACACAGGACGGAAAGGGTTATTGGATGGTCGCCTCCGACGGCGGAATTTTCGCGTTCGGCGACGCAACGTTTCACGGCTCTGATGCAACAGCCACAGTTGCCGATCCAGTAGTCGCAATCGCGGCTACCAATACCGGAGCAGGTTACTGGGTCGTCCCGACCATATTCCCCATACCTTCGCCTACCGCTTACCCGAAGGTCATTGGGGACTGCGACATGGCGAACCCGCAAGCTCAAGTCGAGCCTTCGGAGATTGTGCTTGCTTGCGGAGATGGCAATGCCTACCTGTCAAACCTGTCATGGTCTTCGTGGGACACGTCGGGAGCGGTGGGGTACGGAAGCTTCATGCTAAACAACTGTCAACCGACCTGTGCCGGCGGCACCTTCATACAGCGCAGCGCAATGGTCTCCCTCGCCTACCCAGTTCTTACATCGAGCGGCTACGAGTTCTCGACGATCACCTACACATACGCAGACCCCTCCCAACCGGGCGGCACCGGCTCCTACACTTCGGTGATCACAACCGGGGGTACTTAGTCGAGTCACCGGCTCCCACACTTCGGTGATCACAACCGGGGTTACTTAGGCGCGACCCCGAATTCCGGCAGCAATAAGGCGCAGTGCTTGCCGCCCTACAATCTTCGGGACCATCTTCGCCGGCCTCGGGACCATCTTCCCTACCCAATCGAGTGGCTTCGATACAAACATGGAACATGGGGCTTCGCGTAACTGCGATGATTCCGAGGAGGTCGTGTCGTGACCGAGAACCGCTACACAAGATTCTTCGACTCAATAGGGATGAGCGACGTTGAGGTAGTCGGGGGCAAGAACGCCTCGCTCGGGGAGATGTACTCAAGGCTCTCCGCTCAAGGCATCTACGTGCCAAACGGCTTCGCCACCACCGCAGAGGCTTACTTCCACATGCTGGATTCGGCGGGAGCAAACGACGCCCTTCGGAGCGCGCTGGAAGGGTTGGATGTAAATGACGTGACAGACCTGCACAAGCGGGCACGCCGGGCACGCGAGATCGTCTACGGAGCCGGAATTCCGGAGGAGATATCCTCTGAAATCATCTCTGGCTACCGTAAGCTGCGGGCTGAGTACGGCGACGATGTCAGTTTGGCGGTCCGCTCTTCGGCTACAGCGGAGGATCTCCCGTCAGCCAGCTTTGCCGGGGCACAGGAGACCTTCTTGAATGTTCGGGGCGGAGACCATCTCTTGGATGCATGTAGGCGGTGCTATGCGAGCCTATTCACCGATCGTGCGATCCACTACCGAGTCGACCAAGGGTTCGATCACTTCAAGATTGCGCTGTCAATCGGCATCATGAAAATGGTGCGCTCCGATATCTCCTCGTCTGGGGTTGCCTTCACACTGGACACGGAATCGGGCTTCTCAGACGTTGTGCTCATTTCGGGATCTTGGGGAATGGGAGAAAATATCGTCCAGGGAGCTATAGACCCAGACGAGTTCTATGTCCACAAGCCGACCTATGATGCCGGGTACAGGGCGGTCCTGCGTAGGCGAATTGGACGCAAGGCAGTAAAGATGGTGCTTTCCGAAGGCGGGGTGCTGCACGATACCCATAACGTCCGGACACCTGTTGCGGAGAGGTCGCGTTTTTGCCTTTCCGATGAGGACGTCTTGAAGCTTGCAGGGGCCGCCATGACGATAGAGCGGCACTATGGACGACCGATGGACATTGAGTGGGCCAAGGACGGAATCGACGGTCAGATCTACATTGTCCAGGCCAGGCCGGAAACCGTAGCTTCACATAGGTCGGCCTCAGTCATTGAGACCTATGTATTGGACTCAAGGTCGGACGTCTTGGCGGAGGGTCGTGCCGTCGGCGACAAGATCGCTCACGGAAGCGCGCACATAATCGAGAATCTGGCACAGCTCTCCGAGTTCCGGCCGGGAGAGGTGTTGATAACAGACACGACCACGCCTGATTGGGAACCGGTGATGAAGGAAGCTGCCGCCATTGTGACCAACCGTGGGGGCCGTACCTGTCACGCCGCCATCGTCGCACGCGAACTCGGTGTACCCGCAGTGGTCGGAACCGGGAACGCCACCTCAACCTTGTCGGGAGGCATGGACCTCACCGTCTCGTGCGCAGAAGGAGAAACGGGAAAGGTTTACCGAGGAAGGGTCGGCTTTCACACCGAAACCACCGAGCTATCCGAGATTGCCAAGCCCGCTACCAAGATCATGGTCAACCTTGGGGACCCCGACAGAGCATTCCAAACATCCTTCCTTCCGAACGATGGCGTCGGCCTTGCCCGCATGGAGTTCATCATCACCAATTCGATAAAGGCTCACCCAATGGCACTGTTGCACCCTGAAAGAGTCGCAAACCAAGACGCTCGGCGCGAGATCACGAAGCTGACCGAGGGATATGCCGACGGTGCTTCATTTTTCGTTCAACGCCTATCGGAAGGTATCGGGACCATAGCGGCGGCTTTTTGGCCTAAGCCGGTTGTCGTCAGGATGTCAGACTTCAAGACGAACGAGTACGCGAGCCTCCTAGGGGGCCGCGGGTTTGAGCCCGAAGAGGACAACCCGATGCTCGGCTTCCGTGGGGCATCGAGATACGACCACCCTGCCTACTCGGAAGGCTTTGCGCTTGAGTGTGCCGCTATGAAGAGGGTCCGAGATGAAATGGGCCTGGACAACGTAATTCTCATGCTCCCCTTCGTCAGGAGGGTGGAGGAGGCGACGAGGGTTCTCGCAAGGATGGAAGAGCTTGGTCTCCGTAGGGGCCAAAACGGCCTGAAGGTATACGCAATGTGCGAGATCCCGAACAATGTGATCTTGATTGACCGCTTCGCTGCGCTCTTTGACGGATTCTCAATCGGCTCCAACGACCTGACCCAGCTGACTTTAGGGGTCGACCGGGATTCCGAGGTCGTCGCCTTCGACTACGACGAAAGGGACGACGGCGTAAAGGAAATGATCCGGCTTGCCGTGGAAGGTTGCGAGAGGAACGGAATTCACTCGGGGCTATGCGGCCAAGCCCCATCCGACTACCCGGACATGGCAGCCTACTTGGTCGAGATCGGGATCGACTCCATGAGCCTGAATCCCGATTCGGTGCTCTCCACTACCCGGGCAGTCCTAGGAATAGAGCAAGAGCTCGGCCGGTCGCCGCGCCAAGACCCGTGAAGATAAGGACAAGGCATCGTGATCGCCGGAACCGGCGACAACCAAATGAGACGATGCGAATGGCTCGGATAACCCGAAAGGAGAAGCAATGAACATTCAACTTACAAAAGAGCAAGTAGAGGACATCAACACTCTCTTAGAGGGTTCCCTGAGGGATCTAAGCGAAGAGATCGCAGGCACCGACAATGCCGCATACCGAAGAGTACTCAAAGCTCGGCGGGATAGGCTGAGCGACGCCGCCCACGCATTGCGGAGCGTACTTGAGCTTTCGATTGACGAACACGGTACGGTTCTTCTCCCGTCCAGGGAACTCATGGCCGAGAGGGCCCACCCCGGAGGCTGACTCCAGGGAACTCATGGCCGAGAGGCCGAGAGGGTGCACCCGGGAGGCTGGGCTAGAACCTGACGAGCGCTCCTATGCCCTCGTACTTTTCGAGGCCGCCCACAATGGCCATAACTTCTGCGTCCTGCCCATAGGCCTTTGACACCGCCCACTCGACAATGTTGCCGACCGGGTTCATCGCCTCGCCATCGATAGGACAGACGTTTACTTCACTGATCGCTGCGTAGTCACAACTTGGACAGACATTGCCCGCGTACTCCAATCCTTGATGAATGAGCAAAGTGCGAACCCGCTTTTCAAAAAGTGCCCCCAAGGTTGCCGGAAGCCCAAACTCCCCCGCCTTTCCAAGCTTTTCGAGTGCATCCTGCGCCCGCCTTTCCTGCGCCGCATCCACGTAAGGCTTGACTCTTAGGGCCACCTCTGCCGGAGTAGCACTTCCAACGTCGATGTCGAAATTCCCGACGACAAGCTCTAGGACATTGGCAGGAAGTCGCCTTTGAATCTCGCCCCAGATCGGCTCGACCGCTCCCAATGCTATCCACTGGTTACTCTTGTCGGCAGCGCGCTTCACTATTAACTCGACCGTCTGGCGAATATGAGACAGCACCTCTTCAGGGAAAGGCGCGTCCGTGCGCTCCGGTGCCCAGATGCCGTGGCCCGCCCTTCTGGGCAACTCCTCTTCAAACCTCTCCACCTCCATCAACGGGCCTTCAGCAACCTCAAGGACCCTGGTGAGGTCCCCCCGGCAGA
>DAIDIS010000140.1 GCA_027451785.1 Acidimicrobiales bacterium | reverse complement strand
AATCCTCTTCGATGCGGTCGGCCTAGGTTGAACGAAAGGACAGGCGATGATTGGGACTTGGAATTCGATGTCGGCAAAGCGGTCGTGTCGCTCCATGAGGCTCGTAGTCGCCTGTGTGATAGCGAGTGCGACTCTGGTTGCAGCCACGCCACTCGGAAGCGCTTTTGCAGCCACGCCACTCGGAAGCGCTTTCGCAGGACAAAGCAAAGGACCGACTCAAACGACAGCGTTCTCCGGGACCGTGGACCTGGCGTGTAACTTCCCGATCGTGGGCGCCATGACGATACCTATGACGATTTCCGGGCAGGCACCGGCATCGCTCACCTTGGGGCAGATCGGCTCATTGACGGGCCTAAATATCTCGATCGGCTTACCGGCAATGGCAATCTTGGCTTCGAATGTAGTTCATAGCCCCTTCTACGCCTATGGAGAAGTCGAGCATCTGAACATGAGCTTGGGCGGAGCGAACCCATCCTCGATCGACCTATTGTCTCCGCCAAACGGACCGCTCACTTCTTCCACCTTGGAATATACCGGCTTTGCCTCGTTCAACCTTCCAACGATTGCACAGAGTTCGTCGTTCAGTCCCGTCAATGGGATCAGTGAAATCTCCATAAGCATTTCCAGTGCTGTCATTGATTTTGCAATAACGGATCAAGGCACGACGCCGACGCCGCAAGACCCGATCGGTGCCTCAGCTTGCACCGCGGCAAGTGGTCTACCCCTAGTTGCTATTCCGGTTTCAGCTCCGTCAACCCTGCCATCGGTAACCTCGGTCTCACCCGGAGGTGGTCCCGCCGGCGGTGCCACTCTCGTTGAGGTTTCGGGGACGGGATTTACGGGTGCAACTTCGGTTAGCTTCGGATCCGAATCCACGCCGTTCTTCTATGTCGTGTCAGATAACCTCCTTTACGTATATGCACCTCCAGGTTCCGGCGGTGCCGTCGGCGTTTCGGTAACAGCCCCCGGAGGAACGAGCCCCGCTGTTCCGAGCGACCAATATGTGTATGCCGCCGCAGCCGCGCCATCGGTATCGGCGGTATACCCACCCCGGGGTCCGGCCGCTGGTGGGACGATCGTTGCATTGGTTGGCTCCGGGTTTACGGGCGCTACGTCGGTGAGCTTCGGATCCAGCCCGACTCCCTTCTTCTCGGTTCTTTCCGACAATGTCATTTTCGTCTATTCGACACCGAGTCAAGCGGGGCTCAAGGTCGATGTTACGGTCACAACACCCATCGGAAGTTCTGCGAAAGTTGCTCAGGACCAATTCACCTACGACGCTTAGATCGTCTGATCAGCGCAAAGGTGAAGATTGAGATCCCCAGTCAGCTCCGATTGTGCAGTGATAGGAACCTCCAGATGGATTGGGCCTCATCAGGCACACCAGGTCTACCGACGGGCTGCGACCATCCGTGGTGGTTGCTGTAAATCAGCTCTTGCGATACTGCCGACCCTTTGATGCAACCACGATAGGAAATGAGAGTGTAAGAAGGGCGACGTGTCACTTTATGTATGACGGGGTTGTGAGTAATGCAACCGTTGATTGCCGCCCACATACTCAGCCAGTTGGGGATGGGGGTGAATTGAGCCCAAACCGCGCCGAAGTAAAGGGCATCTTGATCCCCAATGTCGTGAATCTCGAAAACTGGAAGGGGTTCGG
>DAIDIS010000139.1 GCA_027451785.1 Acidimicrobiales bacterium | reverse complement strand
AAGCCGTAGGACTCCCGCCGTCAGCCCGAGCGCGATATTGAGGACCCAGTGATGACGACGGAACTTGAAGCTACGGCACTTTGCTGAAGCGAACAAAAACACGCCTTCGGTGGAGTCACCGCTCAAGGTGGTCTCCGTTGCAAAACTCAAGTCAATCACCACTCCCGATCAGTTTGGTGCCGCAAAGCGTGTCGGATTGTCTGCGATTTCATCTGGGACATCAACCCACATCCTCAAAAGGAAAGCGCCCATTGTCTTGCCAAGGTTGTCGCTCCTTAGGCTGGATGGAGCACCCCCGCCCAGCGCTCCGGTCATCACAAACTTCAAGGCCCATAGCTTTGGCACCTCGTAGCGGGTCACCGTGCCATGTACGAACGGCCGGTAATGTTCCTTGACTACATCGGCAGAGACAGCCGCCTTTATCGCTTGGTAGCCCTCCGGCGAGTCGGCAAACAGGGTCACATCCGAGATATCTCCCTTGTCGCCACACCTGACCCCACAGATCGACCGAAGCTGAATATTCCTCAAAACCCTATTTCCTTCACGCCACGAGTCCTTTCGACCCCATGTTCCAGTTCGGCTTCATCAGTCGCATCGCTTCCTTGGATCTTTTGGTACGCACGATTCCCGGCCGGTGACCTAGCATCCAATTACGAGTCCTCGATGACCACCCTGGTTTGAGAGTCGACAACAGAGCGGTCCACCTGAAAGGGAGTCACCTTCATGAGCTGAGTCACTTTATTGTCCCGGCCACGACCAACTGGCGCGAAACTCGGTGGCCCCGAGAGCGTCAGCACTCCGACCTCGCCGTATACCTTCATAGCCTCGCTCTTGTCCCTGCTCTTCCATGCCAACCTCAAAACGACTTCACTAGGCTCGCAACCTGCCAATTTCGGATCAATCAACGTCTCACTATAAGCGCCGTCGCCAAAATACTCCTCCAGCCACTCCTCGATCTCATACCCCTCCTCCTTGCAACGCGACCTGATGAACCTGGCCGCGGCTGCCGCCTTTGCTCTTGCGTCCGGCCACGGGTATCCGATCCTCACCTCTCCTGCCCAACCTGCGGGGTGGCAGGCCAAAGCCTTGTATTGGGGCGGTCTTGGGGAGCCCAACACCCCGGACACCCGGACTCTGTCATTTCCTAAGTCGCACAAGTCGACAGCCGCCAAGTTCACCGTGACATCGGGATTCAAGTAAGCGGTCGGGTCATGAACCTCATAAAGGAGTTGCTCTCTGACCGTATCGAAGGTGACGAACCCTCCCGATCCCTCCGGCTTGGTGATTACCGCCTCTCCGGTCGAATGCACCTCAGCGATCGGAAAGCCGATCTTGGTGGGGTTGGCGTTCTCCCACCACCTTCCGGAGTAGTTTCCCCCCGTTACCTGCCCCGAACACTCCAGTAGGTGACCCACAGTTACACCTTGCGCTAGAAGGTCCCAGTCTTCGAAATCCCACCCGAACTCGTGCGCGAGTGGGGCGACAAAGAGCGAAGCATCCGCAACTCTTCCCGTAATGACGACGTTCGCACCTTGCTCAAGAGCCTGGGCCACAGGCTTTGCGCCAATGTAGGCATTAGCAAAGATCGCTTCTCCTCCTCCATCGGGCAACAGGTCGGAATGAGGCATTAGGTCATCCCCCAAGACAGTTGCGACCCGAATTCCTTTGAGGCCCAAGGATTTGAAAGTCGCCAGAGCCGATCTTGTAGCATTCATCGGCGAAATTCCCCCGGCGTTGGTGATCAGCTTGACGGTTCCGTCAGCCAATCGGGAAGCGCATGCTTCAATGTAGGCCCCGAGATTGCGGGCAAAGCCCAGGGACTCGTCGGCCATCCTGTCTTTCGCAAGTATTGCCAGTGTCAGCTCGGCCAGTGCGTCGCAAACCAGGTAGTCGATCCCACTGCCAAGAAGATCGGCAATGGGAGCCAACCCGTCACCATAGAAACCCTGACCTCCACCAAGCTTGACCACTTTGGTGGTTGACATCTTGCTTAGGATCGTCCGGCTTGCGAGGGAATTCCGCTAGCCCTTGTTGGCTCCGTGCGTACGTACGAAGTCGTTGACCTGGTAGTAGGCATCGATCGACTCTCCCGCATCGCCCCAGTAGCCGTCGAGAATGTCGTAGCCCATCGATCCTTGCCGGATGTAGTGGTTGTTCACGTCGGTGATCTCCAGTTCCCCCCTACCGGAAGGGACCAGATGCGAAATGACCTCGAATACGGACGAGTCGTAGAAATAGACCCCGGTGACAGCAAAGGGGCTGGGTGGCTCCTCGGGCTTCTCGATTATGCCCGTCACCTTTTCGCCGTCAAAGACGGCGACGCCAAGGCTCTTCAAGTGCGAGGCGTCGTCGACTTTGGAAAGAACGATTCTCGCTCCCGCCGATTGAGCCTCGAAGTTCGAGACGATTCCGGCAATTGAACGCTCAAAAATATTGTCGGCAAGCATCACAGCGACCTTCTCCCGATCGACGAAGCGCTCCGCAAGCCCTAGGGCCTCCGCAATCCCGCCAGGCTTTTCTTGGTATGCGTACGTAAGCCTGCCTATACCCCATGGCTCGCCGTTGCCCAGCAGCCTCAGGAACTCACCGGCGTGCGTGCCACCGGTAACGACCATGATCTCGCTTATCCCGGAGTTGACCATAGCCTCGATGGCATAGGTCACCATTGGCCGATCGTAGATCGGAAGGAGATGCTTGTTCGTGATGCTGGTAAGCGGCTTCATCCGAGTGCCGCTACCACCTGCGAGGATGACACCTTTCACTAAGTTGGTACCTTAGCCCAGGTCTGTCCGCATAGGAAGGACCGACGTGGAATAGCTCTCACGGGTCATGGGTGCATGTCTTCAAGAGCGACGTCCTTGACGTGCTGAGCGAAGTTCCACATGTGGCCTTCAGAATCCTTGATCCTATACACACGGTCTCCGTAGAACTCGTCCTTCGGCTCGCCCACGATGTCAGCTCCCATGGATTTCGCATGCTCAAAGTGCTTGTCCACCTCGTCCACATATACGAAGATCACCTGGGTATTCATGCCCAGCTCATCTGGTGACTGAAACTCCCCGGAGGGCGATCCGAGCATTACCACCCCAGTGCCCATTTTCACCTCGGCGTGCACCGTCTTGCCTTCCGGACCCGTCAACCGAGCCGACTCCTTAAACCCGACTACGTCTGTGAGCCACTCAAGTGCCGCGTCGACGTCCTTGTACAGCAGGTAAGGGGTTATCTGCGGAAAACCTTCGGGCGGGTTGGATGCCATGAGTTAGCTATACCCGCGAGGATTTCCTTATACCCAGGAAATGACAACGAAAATCAGGCAGGCTACGGCGTCAAGTTGATTGGGGGCTGCTCTCCGTTAACTGCGGCCCTAAACCGATTGAGAACCTGCTCGCCTTGGTCATCGTGAGGGAGAATCCAGAAGCGCTCCTCCAAGATCCCATCGACAACCGCTTTCGCAATGTCCATGGGATCAGCCCCGTTGGAAATCAGGTATTCGGCCATTTGGCCCGCCCCGCTCTCCGGATTGAAGCTATTGGGGTTGTCCCCCAGCCTCTCCGGCCAGTTGCGACCCGCGCTGGCGAGATTCGTCGCTACCCAAGATGGGCAAAGTATCGAGATTTTCGCGTCGGAACCCATCATCAATAGCTCGTAATGAATTGCCTCGCTCAACCCAAGGACCGCGTGCTTCGTCACTGTATATGGAGCTGAAAACGGGATCGGCAGGAGACTGCTCATCGAACCGGTGTTGACGATGTGGCCTTCGTTCTGCTCAACCATCTTGGGCATGAACGCTCGAATTCCGTTGATTACGCCCCAGAGGTTGACACCCAGAACCCAATCCCACTGGCTATTGGGAAGCTGCCAAGTGACGCCGCCCATTGCCACGCCTGCGTTGTTGCAGACGACGTGAGCTGTCCCGAACTTCTCGAAGGTCTTTTCCGCTAACTCATTGACGGACTCGGTAACGGAGACGTCTGTAACGACCTCCAGTACCTCCACCCCTTCGTCACGAACTTCCTTGGCCGCACGTTCCAGCGCATCTGCCTCGATATCGGACATGACAACTGACATCTTCTGGGCGGCGAACGTCTGGCTGAGGGCTTTGCCGATACCTGACGCTGCACCAGTTACGACTGCGACCTTACCGGCAAGTTCCTTCATCTTCCCTCCAAGACTGCTGACAGTGACCTTTAATTACAGATGGTAACAATTGAGCAACAGTCAACGCCAAAGCGGGATCCAAGCGAACGAATCCCGTGGAACCCTCTCCGCTGATGCCCTCGACCAAGGCAACGGCGATCCCGGAGCACGGGGTTTCGCAATGGCGGGGTGGCATCTTTCGCATGGAAGCAATCAGCGGGACAAAAATACGCCAGGGGGCCTTGCAAAAGTCGAAGGAACGGTGCCATCGGTAGTCTCGAATACTCACCTGACGTGCCTTCCGTTAGAATTACAGCGTGAGGCCTACCGGTACCTCCATTCTCCCGAAACTCTCCCAAGTCCGACCCAAGGACGTTTGTTCCGCAACACGTCTTCGGCTCGATGCCTGATCATTTATATACGTTTCACAACGCATTCACTCAGTGGGAGTGGGGTCCGTTTCCGATGGCCGTGTTGGTCATTGTTGCGGTGGCATCGTCTTCTTACCTGAACAGAGTCGCAAAGCTTCGCCGACGAGGAAGGCACTGGCCCGTGAATCGGACCATTTCTTTCCTTTCCGGGCTCGCCATTGTCGACATTGCTCTCCAATCACCGGTCGCGACCTACACGCATGACTACTTCCAGGCCCACGTGATCCAGCACCTTCTCTTGATGGTCGTCGGTCCCCCGCTCCTAGCTCTCGGGGCTCCGTCGACCCTATTTCTCCAAACCGCCAAGCGAAGGAACAAAGCGCGGTGGCTGTCGATCATGAGGTCGAAGCCCTTTGGGCTCGTTGCGCATCCAATAACGGTATGGTTCATCTACTTCGGCTCAATGTTTGCCTTCTTCTTGAGCCCTTTGCTCAATTTCGCAATGCATCGCATGTACCTGATGGACGCATTCAACGTAAGTTTCATCATTGGCAGCTGTTTCTATTGGTGGCCCCTGGTAGGAATAGACCCAATCGTGCATTGGAGAATGAGCCATGGTACGAGGATCATGAGCCTTCTGGTCGGCGCTGCCCCAGAGACATTCCTGGGCATCGCTATCATGTCTCAGCGCAAGCCGATCGCATCCATGTATTCAGTTGCAAGTACTCACACAGGGGGTGGGATCCTGTGGGCGTCCACCGAAGTCGCTATTCTGATTGGACTCTACCCAATTGTCGTTCAGTGGATGAGATCCGAAGAAAGAATCGGTGCTAGGCAGGATGCCATAACCGACCGAGCTTCAGCGCTCGCCTTGGCAAACGCAGACGGGTCGTCAGACTACGGCTTTGCCGAGGAAAGTCGCAAAGGCCTCAGCGTCACGAACCATCCCGACAAACCGGTTCAGCCGAATGGCCATTCCACAGTACGCGACCATTCTCATGGGCAGATTTCAGAGTGGGAAGCAGCCTGGCTTTCAAAGACTGGGCACCTGCCGGCCATGCCGGGTTCCGCTCCATTGGGCCGAGGTCGGACCGGAGCTGACCAAGCCTAGAGCCTTGCTTTGAAGTTACGCCTTCAGGAGTGGAATCAGAGCTTCAAGCTGACATGGAGACTATGACCGAACGGGTCGTATTTATCTGATCCTCGTCACCGTACGCCGCGGCAACAAAATCAGTTACTCCAATCGTCCGAAGATGCTCAAGCCGCTCCTCAATCTCCAACGCGGTCCCAACGATCGCTACGCCACTCGGGCCAGACGAACCCTCTCTGTCCAACATTGCCCGGTAGGAAGGAAGCGTTCCGTAGATGGCGAAATACCGGTCAGCCATTTCCAATGCCGCTTGTGGCTCCTCCGTGACCATCACCGGGAGGGCTACAACGATTCTGGGGTCCGGCCTGCCTGCTTCGGCGGCAGCCTGCTTGATCGTCGGGATTGTGTGGCTTGCCAACGTGGCCGGTCCTGTCATCCAAGTTGTTGTGCCGTCAGCCATTGAACCTGCGATCTTCAGCATCTCGGTGCCGAGTGCGGCAATTACGACTTGGGGCCGCTTTTCGACTGCGCTATCAAGTGTGGCATTCACCTTGAAGCGCTCTCCCGCGTAAGAGACACGACCATCTTCCAAAAGAGGCATCATCACCGAGAGGTACTCCCGCATAAAGGACGCCGGCTTCGAAAAATCCAGTCCCATGATGCTTTCGATTACTACTTGGTGGGAAAGGCCGATGCCCAAAGTGAACCTGCCGGAGCAAGCGTCCGCAACGCTCAATGCCTGTTGGGCCATGGTCATCGGGTGTCGCGAATAAACCGGCACCACCGCAGTCCCAAGCTCGATTCCCTCAACCGAAGATCCGACAACCGCACAGGCGGTCAATGCGTCAACGGCGAATATGTTCGACAACCAAGCGCTTTCGAAGCCCACCAACGAAACTTCCTCGACCTCGGCACGAATCTTTGCCATGCCGTTCCCTGCAACAACCATCGTCCCGACCTTCATGAGACCGAGCCTAGATCAAACCGGAGATGGCTTTCCTTCAGCACCAAACGCGCGCTGGATTTCCGGCTTGGCGATCTCAACCAGCTGTGGTGACGGTGAGTCACCCAGAAACACATTGAACTGAGTAATTGCAGCAGGGACATCGTGATAGTCCTCCAGCTCGATCGAACCTAGGAAAAATGCCGCATCTGGGTATCTAGGGCTCGCCTTTAGAGCAGCTCGTTCATAGGATGCAGCCTGGCCGACGAGCTTGGGGTCATTTCCCGCCTTCCCGGCAAGCTGCAAGAGCCAACCCTTGTATGCCAGAGCTTCTGCCTGGCGTGGCTCGATCGCGAGTACTTGGCTGTAGGCGTTGGTCGCTTCGGGATACCGCCCATCGGAAGCGAGAATCTTCGCATCCGCTAGAAGCTGAGTTACTTCTTGACCTTTGGAGAGTTTGGTCGAACCGGTTATCGAGCCTGACGGAAGGCGGCTTTGAGACGAACCTCCGAGAGTCCTGATAACGAAGAAGCTCAACCCGGCGATCAGGCAAGCAATACCCGTAACGAGGACCCAGCGGTTTTTGTGCTTTCGCTTGGGGTCTAACTGAACCTTCTGATTAGGCAGCTCGGTCACGGTTTCTTTTGATGTTCCGACCGCCGGGACCGGCATTTCAATCTCACTCCTACGCACGAAGAGCACCCAGCCGCCAAGTGCGCCGGCTGCAACCACCACGACAGCCGGAAGCACCCAGACCAGACCCGCAAAACCGCTTCTGGGCGGCGAGAGAAGAATTTGTCGTCCGTACCGAGCCTCGTAGTACTGCTCGACCTGGACGTCGGACATGCCCTTGTTGACGAAGCTGGCTATCTGCGACCTCATATCCGAAGCTACCTTGACCTCGGACTGAGCTACCGAGATGTCATTGCAAACTGGACATTTCAGCTCCGATTCGAGTTGAGCAATCCTCCGCGCATTTACGGCACCTATAGGTACCCTGTGGACCCCGAGGTACATGGTCACCGCCGCAATAGCACCGAGAAGCACCCATACACCTACGATCTGATACCGGGACTTGCCGGAAAACTCCGAACGCTCTGCGGTTACGCCCTCTGCGGTTACGCCCGCTGAACTCACAGGCCTTCTCTTTCAGCTT
This sequence comes from Acidimicrobiales bacterium, assembly GCA_027451785.1. GTDB lineage: Bacteria > Actinomycetota > Acidimicrobiia > Acidimicrobiales > JAKAVM01 > DAIDIS01. Next base: position 8,514 of record DAIDIS010000139.1, on the reverse strand, counting down.
TTGCGATATACGAGTCCAGTCCAAGCCTCGTCACCGGGCCGTCGAAGTGCGCTACCACCATCCCATTCGGAGCGACCAGAAACGTCTCGGGCGGCCCTTTGATTCCGTAGTCGATAGCAATCTTGGAACCGGGATCTTGGACGGCTGGGTATGTGCCTCCGGTCTTTTGGAGAAACTGAGCAGCGGTAGAGGATTCATCCTGGAAAACGACTCCAAGCACCTCTGCACTGCCGTCTCGGTGTTCGTAAGCGAATGAGTCCAACTCGGGTGCTTCTTGTCCGCAAGGGTCGCACCACGAGGCAAAGAAATTAACAACTACAAAGCGGCCTCTATATTCGGCAAGGCTGACCGGACTACCGGTCAACAAGCTCTTGCCCGAGATTTGAGGTGCGGGCTTTCCCACGAGAGGTGAAGCAACAGCGTCGATCGTCGCAGGAGGGCGAGTCGCCAACGCAATGGCGAAGGGCAGGACCAATACGGCAACCACTACCCCGGCTGCGATAAGTGCCCTCTTCTGCCCATTGCTCACGAAAGCGCTCCTTCCAGATCCGGGTCTTCAACCTCGTTGTCTTGACCGGTTGAGGGGTCGGCAAGTGGTATCTCCGGAATCCCCTCATTCGTCTCTTCCTGATCTTTTGTCGGAGCCTTGGGTCCCGCAAATGCGAGTGCCGTCCCGGTCGCAACGAGTCCGCCGCCGATCCAAAGCCAGATCACCATGGGCTGGATGACTATACCAATCAGGGCAGCCGAGGTTGCCGACGATGGTGTTCGGTCAATCGTAAGGTAGACGTCATCCCATAGCCCTGAGTCGACTGCCGGAGTCCCCACGTCCTCGGTATCGCCATTGAACTGGCTGAGCGCTGGATGGAATGGCTTCGAACCGTCAATGGCCACCAGGGCTTCATATGCATGTCTGTTAGGCAAGACCACCGTTGCCATGCCCAGGAAGGTAAATGTGTGTCGATCAAAGATCACCGATTGATTGGGCTTCAGTGAAACTTCCGTGCGCTGACCAAACGAGAGGCTGGAGGCCATTGCCAGCGCGATGGAGATCACTCCCAGATGGACCACCATTCCGCCCGTAGATCGTCCGAGCACGCCCCGCCAGAAGCCCAATGGTGAGCGCCGCCATGCCACCCTCAGGTTCTTCGCGATTGTCGTAAAGGCACTCGCCGCACTGAATGCAGCGAGAGTGTAAGTGACAAGTGGAGAGCCACCCTTTACTCCTGCGACCACGCAGACGACCAAAGTCGCGACACCAGCCAAAGCCGGCCATATGAGCCTTGAATGGAGAAGCCGTCCCGAAACCCGCCCCCACGGGAGCAGCGGAGCTACTCCCATTAAGAACAACAATGCCAGTCCCAAGGGCCTCGTCATGGTCCCGAAGTATGGATTCCCAACCGTCACCTGCTGGCCGTTTGCTGCCTGAACCAGCAGGGGGAAGACCGTGCCCACAAGGACAACCACGGCGAAGCCGGAAAACAGAAGATTGTTGAGGAGAATCGATCCCTCTCTGGAAACGACCCCCACTACTTTGCCGGAAGAGCGTAAATCGTCTGCCCGCCAAGCGATCAGCGCCGCTCCGCCCACCAGGACAACCGCAAAAAGCGAAATCAACGAGATGCCGATCGACCCCTGTGAGCCCGAAAAGGCGTGTACCGATTCCAAAACGCCTGACCGGGTAAGGAAGGTGGCGAGAATGGTAAGCGAGAACGCAGAGATGATTAGCGAGATGTTCCAAACTTTGAGGATTCCCCGCTTTTCCTGCACCATCGCCGAATGTATGAAGGCCGTACCTACCAGCAACGGAATCAGCGCAGCGTTTTCGACTGGGTCCCAGGCCCAAAAGCCGCCCCAGCCGAGGACTTGGTACGACCACCATGCACCCAAGATGACTCCGACGCCCAAAAAGCCCCAAGATGCAAGCGCCCAACGGCGGGCATCCACAAGCCATGACCTTCCCAATCGGCCTGTAACGAGTGCGGAAATTGCCATCGCGAACGGAATGGTGAACCCCACCAATCCGGCATAGAGGATCGGAGGGTGAAAGGCCACAAGCGGGTGGTCCTGCAGCAGCGGGTTAGGCCCGGGGCCATTCGTTGGAATATGGCCCGAAACGTGCCTAAAGGGGCTTGCCGGCCCGAGCATGAGACCGAAAAAGAAGGCAGATACGGCGAGAGCTACCGCTGTAGCCCAACCGATGAACTCGTCGTCCTTTCGCTTCTTGTATACGAGAACGAACCCACAGATGTAGAGCGTCAGTACCAGACCCCACAGAAGTATGGAGCCCTCCAGGGCCGACCACATCCCCGAGATCGAGTAGAGGATAGGGGTCTGCACGCTGTTGTTTTCTGCGACGTATTGAAGCGCGAAGTCATGAGTCAGCAACGCGTGCTCGATGGCCGCGGTCGCAGCGACTGCCCCAAACAAAGCCAGTGCCGCATAGGTGATGCCGCCGGAAGTAATCTTTCCCCCACCGGGCTTTCGCACGATTCGGAAAACGACGGTTGCGCAACCCACTACCGAAGCCAAAAAGGCCAGCAAGACCCCAGAAGTACCGACCAGTTGATCCATGGCTAACGGGTGTTCTTGGGAATACCCTTGAAGCGCTCTGGATGAGCAGCGACATACACATTGGAGTGCTTGACCAAGATTTGGTCACTCACGTAGGTATCACCACTGAAATGGCCATCCAGTACTACCGGCACATTCGGCCCGAACAACTGCGGGGGGATACCTTTGTTCACGACGGGAACAGAGACTCCGTTGTTCTTAATATCAAACGACTCGGTCACGCCGTGCTCGACCAGAGTGCCCGGGACCACCGTCCCAAAGATCCGGAAAGTCTGCCCCCCAAGCTGAGCCCTGTCCGCCACGGCCTGATCAGCCGTCTTGAAATAGACCAACGCCGAACCGAGGCCCTTGAAGACTATTACCCCCAGTGCGGAAAGAATCACGAATCCGACTGCAATTGCCTTCATCTTGCCCCGAGACGGGCTTCCGTCGCTCGGTCGTACACCAACACCCGTCTCGCCGTCTCCACTGTTGTTGCTACCGGAATCGTTACCCCCTTCGGACCCGTTTTTCCTATCGTCCTTGGATGGGTTGAGGGCAACGAGGGAGCTCAGCTCTTGATTGCTAGTTGTCGTCGGTTCGATCAAGCTATCCATTTGCGGCCCGACTCTCGTTAGCAGACCTGGAATGCAAGGCTTCCAGCGCACGCCTTTCAGCCATCGCCCTGCGATGAGATATCCAGATTGCGGCCGAATATATGCCTAATGTGGCGAGGATGATCCCGTAGCCCGCGTAGACGTAGCTCAATTGCTCACCCCGGCGCCGATTCCCTCAAGGGTCCCTTGAGCTTCCCTCTGCCGTTCGGAGATTGCGGCCTCCAGCTTCAGCTTGTCGATGCCTGACCGCATCATCGCCAGGTGATAACGCCAATAAGTGAGCCAAACGAACACCAAAGTGAAGGCAACGAATCCGAGAAGGAGAGTCCACGCCATCGACCCATGAATCGTTGGGGAAAGATCTGGGTTCAAGACCGAGGGAGGTTGATGGAGGCTTCTCCACCAAAGAACCGAGAAATGAACGACCGGAAGGTCGACACTTGCGATCAGCGCAGCGACAGCCGAGCGCTTTGCCACTGACTCAGGCGTTCCCGTGCTTCTTCTTAGAGCGAGATAACCGATGTACAACACGAACATCAAAGCTGTCGTTGTAAGCAAGGGATCCCAAGTCCACCAGGTGCCCCAAGTCGGCCTTCCCCATATAGAACCCGAAACCAAAGTGAGCGCTGTAAACACAACACCAACCTCAGCCGAAGCACCTGCAACCATGTCCAAACGATGATCCCTGGTTCGCGGCCACAGATAGCCAAGGCTTGTGACGGCGGTAAGGCCAAAGGCCAAGAATGCCACCCATGCAACCGGAGGGTGAACGTACATAAGCCGTACTAGGTTTCCCATGAACCTGTCGGGGGGCGTTACGAAGAGACCAAGCCACACGTCGAGCGCCACAAGCACAACCGAAGTGCTCCCGAGCAAGCGGACCACGGTAGCCGACCTCGTCTGGCCACCATTCGTCAGCGGATTATCTCGATCCTTTTCCTGCCCTTGCAACCGATCCTTTTCCTGCAGTCGCGATCCGTCAATATCCTGACCTTGCATACGGTTCATCGGGCCTCCGCCAGGACTCCATAACCAGCCGAGCCAACTGCAAGATAGAGCACTGCAAACCCCGATAGAAGGAGCATCCACCGAGATCCTCCAGCAAGATGCCCGGCTCCTGGCCATACACTTGCCGCTCCCAAGAGAACTGGGGACACTACTGGAAGCATCAACATCGGGAGAAGGGTCTCTCGGACCTTCGAACCCGCCGACAGTGCCCCATAGAGGATCCCGGCGCATGCTATTCCGAGGGTCGCCACCAAGGCCGTCAAGGCAATCGACGCAACCGAGCGAATCGCAGCCTGGTAGAAAAGCGACTCGGCCAAGAGCATTACCGTCTCGAGTACAAGAAGCTCGATCGTCAGGGCGGCAACTTTGCCCAAGAAAACCCCAGCGGGGTCTATGCCGGTCATCAGCAAAGACTCCCCCGCCAAGTCCTCAGAATCAACCGACACAGACCGCTGCACGGAGAGCACCGCAACGAAGAGTACGGCCAGCCAGAACAGACCCCCGGAAGCTTCGTTCAACAGACTCTGGTGTTGGTTCAGCGCAAACGCAAAAAGAAAAAAGACCACTCCCGCGAACGGAACAACCTGAACCAGAAGCACCCTTGAGCGCATTTCGATCTTCAGGTCCTTGGCGGCGACCAACATAGCGCTACGCAACACTGCCCGCTCCTAAACCCTCTGCCGCCGGAGCAACGGGATGAGGCCGCTGAAGAAATCCACTCCGGACGATAGTACCTCCGGCAACTTCTGCGTATTGATCGGCAAGGGTGCTTACCCGGTCCACATCGTGGGACGCAATTATCACGGTTACTCCAGAGGTGGCTGCCCCAGAGATCGCAGCATCCAGAAAATCGCGTGCTCCAGGATCCAAACCTGCATGAGGCTCGTCCAACAGCCACAACAAAGTCCTACGAGCCAGAAGTGACGCTATAGCTGTTCGCTTGCGTTGACCAGCAGACATCGATCCAGCTCGGACTCGGATCTCGCGCTCTGAAAGGCCGACCGCGGACAAGGCTGCTTCAACCCCGCCGGATCCCGCGCCCGACGCCTTGGAGACGAGTTCCACGTTCTCGCGAGCATCAAGGTCACCGAACAATCCAGTCGAATGACCCAAGTAACCCACTCGGCTTCTCAGGCTCCTAAGCTGCCTGGGGGATGCCCTTCCAGGTGAAATATCCGTACCCAACACCATTCCCTCGCCGGTGCTCATATGCACCAACCCGGCGATAACCCTCAACAGGGTGCTCTTCCCCGCACCATTTGGGCCGGTCACGGACAGAATCTCGCCTCTCGGCAATTCAAGGCTCAATCCGGAGAGAGCGGGAAAATTCCCCAGCAGTGCTACTACGTTCCCCAGCTTTACGGCAGGCGACCTCTCGGCGACTGGCACCAAAAAATTCTACGGCCTTTGACTATGAGGACGCCAAACGCCTCTATACCGAGGCTGGCGCGATTCCGCTGTCTCGATCTACTTCCTCGCTTTCAACTCGCGGCAAATCAGCTCGTTCCCCCTGATCTCTTATTTGGTCCAGTACTTTCCTTAGCTCCTCACTCCCTTCCGGGCTCAAAACCAAATCCGTCCCCTTTCGCTTGTGCCGCCTAAAGGCAAGACCCGCCAACGCGGCTACCGCTGAGACAGCAAGACCAGCTTCAAGAGCATCTCCACCGGATGAACCGATTCCGCGCTCACCGGTCTGGCGAGCGTGCTTCTCGACCGGGGCCTGCGTCTGGCGAGCGTTCTTCTCGACCGGGGCCTGCGTCTGTGCCTGAGGAGCTGGAGCGCTAGTTACCGGAACGTTGGCTGCTACCACGGTTTGTTGCGGAATCTGCGTAACGGCACTTGTAATCGTGCTGGACGCAGATGGCGAGCCCGGGATTGAGAGAACCCAACCAGGGTAAATGAGATCAGGGTTCTCCAGCTCACTACCGTTCGCCTGAGGCACACCCTGATTCGCCTGGAAAATCTGAGGCCAGTCATACGGGTTATTGAGCCGGCTCGCCGCAATGGACCAAAGACTGTCACCAGCGACGACCTCATACGAGTCGTTGTTGCTTTGAACTGCACGGCTTGAGGAATCGCTGGATGGAATCGCCTGGCTTGATGTTGCCTGGATCGTCGCGGGTGGGCTAAATGCGTATTGGTTTGAGATTGGCCTGCTTGAGTGCGGCAGGGAGGGAGCGGCGAACACCGGTGCAGCAATACCCGCTGAGGGAAGCAGCGCAAAGGCGAGTGCAACGACATTCTTCGATAGCAGCCGTAGAGGATTGTTCACGGTCGTGAACCCGAGCCGGCGCAGCCATGCTCCTCCTTCGTCCGGAATTCTCCAATCCGGACAAGCGCCCTCGACCGCCGATCGTCCAGAAACGGAGGCCAAAGTGTCGCTTGCTTTAACCCGCTTCAGTCTGCGGAGTTGCCTCGCCTGAATACTCCACTCAGCAAAAAGCGAAACTATGGAGACCAATACGATGAACAACCACATCCCCCAAGCGGCCAAGCAGAATCCCGATCTCAGAAATCCAGGCTCGATGGCTCCCGAGTAGTTCATCGCAGTTCTCGCGCCGCTCAGCACCTTTGCAATGTCAGGGGGACCGGTGATTACCCAGAGCGCAACCGGGGTGCCAAATACAAGCGATGCCAATAAAAGGGTTGCTGCCAGGCCCTTCCATGCACTGATCTCGCTGCCGAGCTGACTCTCTACGTGCTCCACAAGATCGGAAATGCCGCCCCAATCCGGGCATTCCCAAACGGATTTGAATACCCTCTAGCCAAAGTCGACAAATAAGGGGGCATGGTCAGAAGGTTTCGTCCCCTTACGGGCATTGCGGTCCACCGTTGCAAAATACGCCCTTTCGCTCATCGGGTTGGAGGCCAATACGAAATCTATTCGCATGCCCTCATGCTTATGAAAGCTGCCTCCTCTGAAGTCCCACCAAGTGAACAAGCCTGGAGACTTGTTGAGTTCTCGGAAGGAATCGGTCAGTCCCCAATCGCAAACACTCCGAAAGGCGGATCTCTCGGGCTCCGACACGTGAGTCATTCCATCCATTTTGGATATGTCCCAGACGTCTTCGTCAGCTGGAGCTACGTTGAAGTCACCGCAGACCACAACATTTTCGGTTGGGTCGGCGAACTTTCCAAGATGCTCCTTCAATCTGGTCAGCCATTGCAGCTTGTAATCCATGTGCGGGTCATCAAGCGCACGGCCGTTCGGGACGTAGACGCTCCCCACCTTGATGCCACCACACTCAGCCCAAACGGATCTGGCTTCGCTACTCCCGTCGCCATCCTCGTCAAAAAACCCCCGCTTGATTGGCTCAAGACCCACTCGGCTCAAGATGGCGACCCCGTTCCACTGGTTGTGGCCATAATGGATTGCTTCGTATCCAAGCTCCGAAAAGTGGTCATACGGAAAGATCCCGTCGGGCATCTTGGTTTCCTGCATGCAAAGTATGTCGGGCTTGGCATACCCTAGCCACTCGTCAACTCGATCAATGCGTGCTCTCAGGGAGTTGACGTTCCAGGTCGCGACCCTTGTCAAATAGTCGCCTCGGCTATGACAAACATGAAAGACGCATCGCACGCCAGCTGGCCATTGACCCTAGCCAAACCCTTGCCCTTGCCTCCCATGGAACCCATCTTGAGCACCTCTGTTTCCATCTCAAGCGTGTCTCCAGGAATCACCTGCCGACGAAAGCGCGCCTTGTCGATCCCGCCAAACAGTGGGATCTTCCCTTTGAAGCGGTCGTCCGTGACGACAGCGGCCGCAGCGACTTGGGCCATCGACTCCAACATCAAGACGCCTGGGAGCGTCGGACGCCCCGGAAAGTGCCCGGGAAAGAAGTACTCGTCACCGGTTAGGTGCCAGCGACCCTTGGAGGATTGTCCTGGCACAACATCGAAGATTTCGTCTACGAGTAGGAAGGGGGGCCTATGGGGCAGCAGCTCCTCCGGCTTCACTTCAGCTCCGACTTTCTTGCAAGGACAAGCAACATTGGGTCTACGTTAGACGCTCACACCCAATTGGATGTCCTGGCTATCTTCCCCGGCGGGCCGTAACCTTCTTCGCCGCTACTTTCCGGGCAATTGTTTTCTTAGCGGCAACGGCCTTCTTTGCCGGAGCCTTCTTAGCGGCAACGGCCTTTTTCGCCGGTGCACGTTTAACTGCAACCGTCTTCTTGGCCGTTGTTGCCTTCTTGGCTACAACCTTCCGGGCAACAGTTTTCTTAGCGGTAACGGCCTTCTTCGCCGGTGCCTTCTTCGCCGCCACGACTTTCTTCACGGCCGTAACCTTCTTCGCCGGAGCCTTCTTAGCCGCAACGGCCTTTTTCGCCGGTGC
>DAIDIS010000138.1 GCA_027451785.1 Acidimicrobiales bacterium | reverse complement strand
GCCTCGGGACGCACAATCGCTTTCGGCGGGAGAGTGGTTCCCGGCAGCGAGCCCGATGGACCCGGAGGAAACGCGAAATACAAGAACACGAAAGAATCTCCCGTCTACTCAAAGAGCTCAACTCTATATGGCCTTAATTGGGCCAAAGCCTCGATAGTGCGCCTCGGCTATGTGATTGTGTGCGAGGGATACACAGACGTAATTGGGTGTGCTAGGGCCGGTCTTCCCAATGCAGTGGCAACCTGTGGCACTGCCCTTGGCGAACAGCACCTGTCATTGATGAAACGATTTGCCAAGAAGGTGATCCTGGCCTTTGACGCCGACTCAGCGGGAGCAAGTGGTGCGGCAAGGGTATACCAGTGGGAACGATCGCACGACGTAGAAATCCACGTTGCGTCTTTGCCTGAAGGGAGTGACCCTGGGTCTTTGGCCGACCAGAACATCGAAGTCCTTTCCGCTTCAATCAAAGCTGCTAAACCGTTCTTGGCGTTTCAGCTCGAACGTCTGCTCGCAGGGAGGGACATCTCCAATCCGGAGGGGAGGGCCAAGGTCCTGTCCGAGGGGGTTCGCTTGCTTGCTCAGCACCCCAACGAGCTCGTTCGTCACCAATACCTGGTTATGCTGGCAAACCGATGCCGGGTCCCTGAGGACATGGCTAGGTCCGCTCTGAGTCAGGCAATGAAGCCGTCTAAGGGCTCGACTTCGAAAGTTGAGCCCGTTGCCCCAATGGGAAAGGCTCAGCCGGGAAGGGCGCTTTTTGACGCTGAGGCAGTACCGAGAACCGAAATGGAAGCATTGAGGCTGGTGGCTCAAGAGCCTATCGCTGCTTCTGAGATATTGAGGATACGGGGTATTTTCGTTTCCGACGAAGTAGTCGAGGTAATCAACGCTATAGAAGAAGGAGGCTTCGATCTTCAAGTGGCGAGAGGGCTCCTCAGGGACGAGTTGGTTGAGCTTCTGGCCAGAACTGCCGTGGAGCCGACTTTGTCGTCCGTTCCCGAAGTTGTAGTTAGGATCTTGGATGGGGCGGTGGAACGTGAGCTTCAGGAGCTGAGGGCTTTCGCGGCCGCAGACGATCACGATTTCGAAAAAGCCGCGAGGATGGTTGGCGTCCTTCGACGGGCAAAAGAGGACCTGAAGGATCCTGAGCGTTCTGAAATAGCCAAAGAGGCATTGATAGGCTGGTTCGCAGAGAAGTTTGAGCAGAAACCCGGAGCGATGAGCGAGTGAACGAATCAAATCCACGCATTCCTCCTGCGCTCGAGGGTGTTCCTTCCGGCGACATGACTTTGTTCCTGGAAACGGCCAGAGCCGCTGGTACCGTGAGTCAAGACCAACTGGTCGACTTGCTGAAGATGGTTGAGCTAACGCCCGATGTAGTTAATGAAGTGACTGAATGGATTAACTCGCAAGGGATCGAATTGGAAGCTGCAGAGGTTTCGCCAGATGAGCTTGATGTCGAGGCCAGCATCGCTGAGTTGGCCGATGTTTCGGGGGGCGACGGCCTCTCCGAGGGCGGCCAAGAGGCCCTTGTAGCCATACCCCCAAAGCAGCGCGCGAAGCGAAGTCCAACTGCTGTGGGAACCAAGTCAAAGGCTGCTCGCGTGCCATCGGAGGAAACCTCCGGAGCATCAGACCCTGTTCATGCATACCTGAAGGAGATTGGGAAGGTAAAGCTTCTTTCTGCCCAGGACGAGGTTGAACTGGCAAAAAGGGTTGAGGCAGGTCTGCTTGCAGCCGAAGAAATAGCTCGCTTAGAAGACACATATGGCTCAGACCATGACAAAATTCCTCACGAAAAGCTTGTGGTTCAAGAGCGAGTGCTGGCCAAAGGCCTTGACGCCAAACAGAGGCTTATAGAGGCCAATCTCCGGCTCGTCGTATCAATCGCCAAGCGATACCGGAACCGTGGGATGGCATTCTTGGACTTGATCCAAGAGGGGAACCTCGGCTTGATGCGTGCGGTCGACAAGTTCGACTACAACAGAGGCTTCAAGTTCTCAACATATGCCACATGGTGGATACGCCAGGCGATTACAAGGGCGATTGCGGATCAGTCGAGGACGATCAGGATACCGGTTCACATGGTGGAAGTCATCAACAAGGTGACCCGGATCCAGCGCCAACTTCTGCAGGAACTGGGCAGGGAGCCTACGGTTGAGGAAGTTGCCGAGAAGGTCTCAATGCCGGTCGAAAGAGTCAGAGAAATACAGCGGATCAGCCAAGACACCCTCTCTTTGGAGCAGCCGGTAGGTGACGAAGAGGACTTCATGCTTTCCGACACCATTGAAGACGAGGGTGCGGAAGTACCTGCCGATGCAGCTGCGCGGACATTGCTCAACGAAGCATTGGAGAAGACTCTTGCTGAGCTTTCGGATCGCGAGCGAGAGCTGGTCAAAATGCGCTTTGGCCTAGAGGACGGCCAAGTCCGTACGCTGGAGGAAGTTGGCCGTGCCTTCGGAGTCACACGCGAGAGGGTCCGACAAATTGAGGCGAAGACTTTGTCCAAGCTCAGGCACCCAATGAGGTCTAAGCCTCTCAGGGACTACCTCGACGAAGAGTAGGACCCGGCTCTATCGAAGAACGAAGCTAGAGGTAACTTCGGGCTCCATTCCCGTTTACCCTCGCCCTAAGGCTGTCGTTTGAAGGGGGAACCGAGGCCAACTTGGCACCCTTGTCGTTGGCCAACTTGTCGCCTCGCTCGTCATATTGTTCTTTGGCCAGGCCTATAACGTCGCGAGCTCTCTCGACGCTCAGTTCGGCGATTGCCTTAGCTTTTCCGACTCGCGCCGTAATCGAGCCTGCCTTGCGGGCTTGCTTGGTCAACTTTGCCAGCTGGTCATATCGTTGCCGACCGGCTTTGGAGCCAAAGTAGTAGCCGATCGCCGCCCCTGCGACCAATCCAGTGCGCATCTTCATGCTGGCTCCCTTCGTGTCGAGGTTTACATAGTCTCTCGCAGGTAGGGACACGCGCAAGCGAGAGAGTTCCAGAGTTAAAAGAGAATTCCCCCGGAGACCAAATCTCCGGGGGAATTCCTGAAACAAACTGCCCGCTGGGCAGGCAGGCCCTTCTTCAGCGCAATTGCACCTAGCCTACGTTGAAGGGGGCACTCCCTGAAGCGGAACCGTCGGTTACGGTGATCGGGTTTGAGCCCGTTGCGTCACCGGACGAGATCGGGAGAAGGCCACCCAACGAGCCGTTGGCATCAACCGAAGCGTTTCCGCTGGTGGTCGACGAACCTGAGCTAAATTGGAGAATGGCGCTGCTGCTGGCCGGCCAGTTGACGCCGATTACGTAGGCGTTACCGGTCGTGCCGCTGGCCGGTCCTGCAACCACCATGTTCTGAGGAGCATTGAGGCTCACCAACATGGTCGAGCTGATGGTCATTGAAGCGCTCTTGGCCGGGAATCCGCTAAGCAGATTGAGGATTCCTGCGATGAAGCTTGGGCAGCTGCCCCCGCTGGACATTGCAGGAACGGTGAACTTACCGTCGACCAGCGTGCCTGTGAACGGGCCGGGAAGTGCGTTCGAGGTGGCACCGGCGAAGCTGGTACCCGTCAAGGACCCGGAGGTACCGGTCGTCAGGGCTAGCTGGATGGTATTGATCGGGCAATCGAATGGCCCGAGCTTTACCTGAGCCGAAACGGTACCGGAAACGCTCACAGCGAGGGATCCGTCCTGGTTGAAGGAGGCGGTGCCTGTCATGTCACTGGTTGGCGTAAGGATGGTTTTGATCGGCAGGAACCCACCCCAGGTTGTGGAGCCAACCTGAAAGTTGATAGCGCTCTGTGCAAGATCAACCTGAGAAGTACCACCAGGCTGCAAAGAGGTGGAATTCAATGTTACGGTGCCGGTTCCAGTTCCACCGATGGCTGACATCTTGACCAAGCTGTCGATTGTCGCGTTTCCGTTATAGAACGCTGCTGCGACATTTACGCCCGAAGCCGATGCGGTCGGTGCACCCGCCAGCGCAAAACCGGTCAGTGAACCCACTCCTAGGGTTGCTGCCGAAAGTGCGAAAGCTGCCTTGCGTTTCAAACTCACTCGTGCGGACACGTCCGAATCGAGCGAGGGTTTCAAGAAACCCATTTACTACCCCTTCCCTCCCAGCGAGGTCGCTGGGTATGCCGTTATAAGTACCCACTACTTACTGACGGTTCAGTATATGTAGCATTTTGGGGAGGGTAAAGGTGCAATTAC
>DAIDIS010000137.1 GCA_027451785.1 Acidimicrobiales bacterium | reverse complement strand
GCGGGACAATCGCTCCAGCAGCTTATTTCGCAGGCTGAAGCGCAACAGGTAAGCGCCAATCAGGCATCGGCGGATTTGGCTGACCTCCCTCAGCTGAAGACTCAGCTACAGGCTTTGGCCGGGCAGACGGACTCCACGCTGGCGAACTTGGGGCTTGGGCAGTGCGAGATTTTCGGGGTTGCAGCTCAGGACTACCTCGTCCTTGCCAACTCCATCCCGAATGTCGCAGCCGATTACATCCAGACCTTCAATTCCCAGAGTGCCTCTAATCAGCCAATATCCCTTGCTCAGGTCTTGGCACAACTACCGACTCCTCAGAGCCTAAACAACATCTTTTAACTTTCCGGAGAATTATCCGAGTTCCGCATTGGTCATCCTTGAACCTTGAGATGGCCAGTCTCGATTCTTGGGCGGGCATTGGCGTATCGCTTGCCGGACCTTGAACTTGCTAGGCGTAGCGTTGCTACCGGCTGTTGCCGGCAGCCTGCTTTATGGAATCCGATAGTGCTACTGAATCTTTGAAAATCCGGATTCCGCATTCCCCCAGTTTTTCGCCCAAGAAGGTGAAGTTAGTTGAATGCACCGGCGAGGCCTCTTCGTATCTGTTGAGGTAGGCGAAGACCAAAGGAAGTCTGGTGGAAGGCATGCGACGCTTTGCGACTTCGTCTTGTATCGCCCGAATCGATAGGAGCACAGAATTGATCGTTCCAAGTCCGGCGTCAGCCACAAGTAACAACACTTCCGGCTGAGCCAAGAGCGCCAAGTCAAGACTGGTTCCGTCTTCTGCGATTGGGGAAAGGCAACCCCCGGCGGTTTCGAGGAATCCAATTCCATCCGATGAAGGCCATGTAATCTCCTCCAGCAATTCGCTGACGGTGAAAGTGGGGCGACCGGTTAATCTGGCGGCAAATGGTGGAGCCATCGCCGCGGAGTAGCTTCGCTCCGGTCGGCAGACTTTAGAGTGTGCCTCACCGCTTGCGCTCGCCAACTGAAGCGAGTCCAACTCTTCGTCCGGCGTGCCTTCGGCAAAGGACTGAACCGGTTTGCGGGCAAACGTCGGGAATCCTGAGCTCCCCATTTGTCGGATCAGCTCGCACGTTACCCATGTCTTGCCCACCTCGGTTCCGGTTCCGAGAACGGCGACGATGAAGGGATTCAACCTGGTCAATCCCCGCTGTGATTTGGGGAGGATATTTGGATCCCGAGTTCCTTCGAAAGGCTGAGCAAGCCTGAGATCTGGTCTGCGGTATGCAGTGCCGAGATGGAGAATCTAAGTCTTGCGGTCCCTTTGGGTACGGTAGGCGGCCTAATTGCCGGTACGTAGTAGCCATGATCCCGAAGTAGTCGAGAGGCGTTGACAGCCGCTGCATCTTCGCCGAGGATGACCGGGATGACGGGGGATCGGTGTTCGGGCGATATCCGCCTGATATTTGCCCGGAGCTTTTCGACCAACTCCTTTCCTCGGTGGGAGCGGATTATCTCCAGTGCTTTGGTGGCCGCAGCAATCGGCGATGGGGGCGGTGCCGTTGTGAAGATGAAGGGCCTGGACGTGTTAACCAGAGCATCCGCTATCGGCCCTGAACACGCCACGAAGCCCCCCGACGAACCGAGCGTCTTAGAGAGTGTGCCTACCCGCACCAGCCAAGGCTCACCCAGGAAATCGACGGGAATTTCAGGGCCGAGGACGCTGTGGGCTTCATCCAGTACCACCAAGGCATCGTTTCGTTTCGCAATTTCTAAAAGTTGACCAAGGTCCGCAAAGTCTCCATCCATTGAGAAACAGGCATCGCTGACAATGATCTTGCGGCGCGAGTGGCTTTGCGCCATCAACTCGGCCAAGTATGCATAGTCCAGATGAGGAAAGACCGAAACGCTTGCGTGAGCAAGTCGTGCGCCGTCGATGATGGAAGCGTGGTTGAGGGAATCGGAGAATATTGCCGTTCCCTCGGAGGCCAAGCCGGTCAAGACTCCTAAGTTCGCCATGTACCCCGTCGGGAAGACGATAGCCCTTTCGCAGGATTTCCAAGCGGCCAGCTCGGCCTCCAGTTTCCTGTGAAGTGATCGCGATCCTCCGACCAGCCTGGAAGCCCCCGATCCGGATCCCCATTCGCTGGCGGCCCTCGCCGCTTCTTGTCTTACTTCTTGGTCAGTGCCGAGGCCCAGGTAGTCGTTGGATGCAAAGGAAACCAGGCCCGCTCGATCGGTCGTGCCAATTGACGGGTCAAGATCGAAGTCCTCAAGTTGGCGCCATCTTCCTGCGGCCTTCAGCTCTTCCAGTAGCCCTTCAAGCCAGTCGGGCCACCCAGCTCCTTCGTAGCTGGGTTGTTGCGCTGCGAAGGCAGGCATGTCAGTCGTTGCCCACGAGTTCCCGATGGGCACTCACTGCCCTGTCGGCATTCATTCCGCCAGGGTCACTAGCTTCAATGTCATTGTTTGTCCGGGGGTCAAGACGCTGGACGTCCTCCCACAAGGCTTCGAGCGACTTCTTCAGAACCGAGACGATCAGGTCGATCTCGCTTGACGTGGACGTCAAGATCGGAACGATGATGACGGTGTTGCCGATCGGCCTAAGAAGTACCCCGTTTCTGACGGACTCCGCACAGGCCATCCTTCCCAGGAAACTGGCAATTGAGCGGCCGTTGCTTTGAGCGGTATGACCGCTAGGCAACTCAAGATCCACTCCGGCCATCAACCCTTGAATGCGGATTTCGGTTACCAAGGGACTTCCCGATAGAGCATGCTCCAGACCAATCTTGAGCTGAGCTGACCGTTCGGAAACGTTTGCCATGATCTCGCCAGTGGTCAAAAGATCAAGGTGGGCAAGCGCAACCGCCGCACACAAGGCGTTTCCCCCATAGGAATGACCATGATAGAAGGTGAAATCGGACAGATCGGGGCCGAGAAAAGCGTTGTAGACCTTTGCTGATACTGCGGTCGCGGACATCGGGAGATATCCGCCCGTGATCCCTTTCCCGAGCGCCATTATGTCCGGCCTGATTGAGCATGCCTCAGACGCAAATAGAGTGCCGGTTCTTCCGAAGCCGGTGGCCACTTCGTCGCATATCAAGAGCACTCCGAACTTGGAGCACGCTTCGCCAAGGGCGCGAAACGCTTCCGGTTCTCCAACAACGATTCCTGCTGCTCCTTGGACCAGAGGTTCCACAAGGACCGCCGCCAACCGGTCAGAGTTTTCCTCGATCAACTTGATGGCTGATTCCTCCCAGCCTTCTACAGAGATCGATGGACAATGCAGGGCTTTGAAGCGAAGAGGGTCATAGACGTGTGTACCGAAAGACCCACCGGCCACCGAAAGGCTACCTATGGTGTCGCCGTGATATGAGCCCTCGGGGGTCATAAACAGGTTTCGCTTGGTATCGCCTTGGTTTGTCCAGTATTGGAAGGCGATCTTGATGGCCTGTTCGGCGGCGCAGGCGCCGTCGCTCGCGTATAGGAAGTGTGGGTCGTCGACCGGGACGACTTGCGCGAGTCGTTCCGAAAGTTCCACTACGACGGTGTTTCCGTGCCCCAGAAGCGTGGAGTGGGCCACCTTGGAAGCTTGAAGCGCCAAGGCTGCATCCAACTCAGGTACTCGGTGGCCGAGAGTGTTCACCCATAGCGATGAGATCGCATCGAGGTACCGGCTGCCTTTCGTGTCGAAGAGGAACCTGCCTTCAGCGTGGTCGACGATGATCGGCTCGTTGCCTGCGAGCGCTGTCATCTGGGTGAAGCCGTGCCAGACTCGGGCGAGATCCCGTTGCAACCAGTCCTCGGAGTTCCCCGGCTCGTTTCCCATTGCTTCACGCTATCTCAACGGAGGAAGGCCTCCCACTGCTCCGCCCGTGGGGGATTGTCGGTCTTGAGGTCGGCGGTGAGCGTGTCACCCCGATGAGCGTTCACTAACCCATCGGAGATAAAACCTACGATGTTTAGGTGACATCACAAGACCGACTTGGCGCGCTGCGTTCTCGCGTGGCAGAGATAGCCGATCGCCTTGCCGGGCCGCGAACTGATTTCGAACGCCTAATGTCGACCCACGTTTTGATGCTGGCCGGAGATGCCATGGTTGCAGTGGCGCTGGCTGGGTCACTTTTCTTTTCAATATCCCCAACTGCGGCGAGGCCCCATGTCCTTTTGTACCTCGCCTTGACGCTCGCTCCCTTTTCGGTTGTGGCTCCATTCCTAGGTCCGGTACTGGATCGCGGAAAGGGGGTGAGGCGCAGCATGGTGATGGCGTCGTCGGCTCTTCGTGCAGTGATTTGCGTGTTGATGGCCGGTTCGTTAAACAGCTTGCTTCTGTTCCCGGAGGCATTCGCCATGCTCGTGCTGTCCAAGGTCTATTTGGTTTCCAAAAGCTCGCTCGTTCCGGCAATCCTGCCCGAAGGCGAGAGCGATACCCACCATTTCGTCAGGGCGAATTCCAAACTTGCTCTCTATGGCTCGATAGCCGGGTTTGTCGCGTCATTGCCGGCCATAGCGGTGCTGAAGACTCCCTTCCTGGGGGCTGGGTGGGTCTTGAGGCTGGATGCCGTCATCTTCAT
>DAIDIS010000136.1 GCA_027451785.1 Acidimicrobiales bacterium | reverse complement strand
CTGTCGACGCGTTTTCCTCAATAGTCCACAAAGAAAAAGCCGAGAACTACGGAAGGAAGATGACGGCAAAACTGAGGGAACTCATCCCAAGGCAGCTGTTCGATGTTCCCATCCAGGCTGCGATTGGGAGCCGGATCATCTCCAGAGAGACTGTCAAGGCCAGGCGCAAGGACGTTATAGCCAAGTGTTACGGGGGCGACATAACAAGGAAGCGCAAGCTCTTGGAGGCCCAGAAGGAAGGCAAGAAGCGGATGAAGTCGATAGGACGTGTCGAAGTGCCCCAGGAAGCTTTCGTCTCTGCACTTCGTCTCGAAGACTGACGCCCGAATCCGGAAAACTCTGACAGGGAGTAACGAAGCTGCGTCAGAAGGACAGCCCTGAGAACCGAAAGATCGGCGAACTATGGGACAATCGCGGCGCGAGTGTCGACCTGACGGTCGTTGTTCCCTACTACAACCCGGGATCTCTCTTGCGGACCAACATAAAGCACCTCGTGGGCGTGTTGGATGGTTCAGGCGCCACCTATGAGGTGATCGCCGTATCGGACGGTTCGACCGATGGAAGCGAGACCAGCATCGAGGAGTTCGACGACAACCTGGTAAAGCGGGTCGTCTTGAAGACCAATAATGGCAAGGGTGAGGCGTTAAGGGTGGGCCTGGCCAAGGGCCGGGGCCGCTATCTGGGATTCATCGATGCCGACGGAGACGTTTCGCCTGAGCAGATTGAACCGTTCGTTTCACTCATGAAGCTTTATGACCCGGACATCGTCTTGGGGTCCAAGAGACACCCAATGTCTCGGGTCGACTACCCGTTCCTTCGGAGGGCCTACTCATGGGGATTCCAGCAGCTGATTAGAGGCCTTTTCCGGCTGAAGGTCAAAGACACCCAAACCGGAATCAAGCTCATCAGAAGGGACGTTCTTTCAAATGTGCTCCCTCTCATGGTCGAGCGCAGGTTCGCATTCGACCTTGAACTCTTTGTAGTCGCCAGGCACTTGGGTTATTCGAGGTTCTTCGAGGCGCCGGTCACCATCCGTCGCAGGTTCACTTCCACCATCTCCGTCAAGGCAGTGTGGACGATGTTCGTGGACACAATTGCAATCTTTTGGCGACTGAAGGTGCAACACTATTACGACCAGGACACTCCCGTTCTACCGGGAGGGACCGAGGACTAAAGGTAGAATCTCAACGTGGGTACCATGACAAACAATCCTGCACAGCAGAGGCGTTGGGAGATTCTAAAGTCGGTCGTTTCCGAGTACATTGAGACTGCTCAGCCGGTTGGGTCCTCGCATCTGGCCCAGGTGACCGGTCTCGGGGTATCGCCGGCGACACTCCGCAATGACATGGCCGCCCTGGAAGAAGAGGGCTATCTCGCTCAGCCTCATACTTCGGCCGGCCGGGTTCCTACGGATAAGGGTTACAGGTTTTTTGTGGACCAGTTGTCCGCATCCGACGGAACGGGGGAGCTCTCGTCCCGGCAGTCGCGTAGTGTCGTCGATTTCTTCAACCGGACGCATGGGCAGATCGAGGAGATGCTGCGGGATACATCCAGCCTGCTGGCGAGGCTTACCGATTACACGGCGGTTGTGGTTGCGCCGGCCCATGAGTCGGCGAAAATCCGCTCCGCCCAGCTTGTTGACCTCGGTAACGGTAACGGGATGGTGGTGGTCGTCTTATCTGATGGGGCAGTTGCCAACGCCAACTTCGACCTCCCGAGTGAGGCTGGTTTCGAGGATCTTGCTCACTCTTCCGAGCTGATTTCGAGGGAGGTACTCGGCAAAGACCTGCGTTCGGGATGTCGAGCACTGTCAGGACTGGTAAGTGCACCCCAGTTACAAGACCTGGGTCCGGTCGTTACGCAGATACTGACGAAAGCTTGCGGATCGCTCAGGGAGTCCGTCGAAAGGGCCTCGGATGCGCAGCAGGTCTTCGTGGACGGGACTTCAAAGATGGCGATTGCGTTCGACGCGATCGAGACGGTTCGCAGCGTCCTTGACATCCTTGAGCAGCAGTTCGTAGTCGTGACCCTTCTAAGGGACGTGATAAATGCCGGATTGTCCGTCGCTATCGGCACGGAGCACGGTAACACCTCCCTTGCCGAGTGCTCCTTGGTGGTCGCTCCTTATCGGGTTGGAGGCCGGGACGTGGGTACCATAGGTGTATTGGGGCCGACGAGGATGCACTACCCCCAGGCCATGGCTGCTGTTGCAGTGGTGGGGAAGCGCCTCGAAACGCATTTGAACGAAGGATAGGAGAACTTGCCCGACGATTATTACGAGCTGCTGGGGGTCTCGCGCAATGCTGACGAGACCGAGATGAAGCGCGCCTATCGTCAGCTTGCGAGAAAACTCCATCCAGATTCCGGCCACAACGACCCTGAGGCAGAAGAGAAGTTCAAGAAGGTCACCCTTGCCTATGAAGTCCTGTCCGACCCCGAACGCAGGCGCCGATATGACATGTTCGGGCCCGAAGGGGTTCGCGGCTCGGGGGCAACCGGGGGCCAATCCGGGGATCCGTTCTTCGGGGCAGGGGGCGTGGGTGATATTTTTGAGGCTTTCTTCGGCGGTGGTAGCCCGTTTGGTTCCGGAAGCCCATTCGGCGGTTCTCAAGCAAAGCGAGGACCTCAGAGGGGTCCCGACGCAGAGGCTTCACTTTCCGTAGCCTTTGAGGAAGCGGTCTTTGGCGTTACTAAGGACCTTACCGTCAAGCTACCTTCAACCTGTACGCTTTGCGAGGGCTCCGGGGCCAAGGAAGGGACATCCGCAACAACCTGCTCGGCTTGCCAGGGAACCGGTGAGGTACGCAGGGTTCGCCAGTCCATTCTCGGTCAAATGGTTACATCGGCTCCATGTGGGCAATGCGGGGGTTCCGGTCAAGTGATACCCGACCCCTGTCCACAATGCCGGGGCGACGGGAGGATCACCGAGGTCCGGAACTACTCGGTCGAGGTTCCCGCAGGAATCGACGATGGAGCAACGCTGAGGCTATCCGGCCGGGGGCCAGCGGGCCCCAGAGGGGGACCTTCGGGAGATCTATACGTGCACCTGTCCGTCGGAAAGAGCGACAACTTTTTCCGAGAGGGCTACAACCTCATTCACAACCTGAATATCGCCGTGACCCAAGCTTCACTGGGCTCAAAGGTGACCGTTCCCACGATTGACGGTGAGGAGGTCGTGGAAATTCCTGCAGGCACCCAGTCCGGGAAGGTCATCAAGCTGCGCCAGAGGGGCGTTCCACATCTGGGAGGTAGGGGTCGAGGGGACATGCTCGTGAACGTCGTAGTAGAGACGCCGGTGCCTCGATCGAAGGAAGAGGAAGAGCTCATCCGGCAACTGGCGGAAGCCAGGGGAGAGGAGATCGACCCGCCAAACGAGTCGATCAGAACCCGGATTCGCTCGGCGTTTCGGTAGGTCCGGTCTCATAGATCCAGCGCTCCGCCGCTCGGCCGCTCACGTTTTCGTGCCGGCGCTGTCCATTCCGGTGCTTTCTCCGGAAGACGAACATCACCTTCTCGCGTCGCTAAGAATTCGAGACGGCGAGACGGTAACCGCCAGCGATGGAAAGGGGTCTTGGGTCGAATGCGTCGCCGCGGTCAGCGGCGCAAGGCGGGCGGGAGGCTCCACAAGAAGCAAGGCTCTTGTGCTGGAGCCGGTGGCTTCACCGGTGACGGCCCCACCGAACCCAATCAAGGTGGAAGTCGCATTCGCGTTGACTGCACCCGCCGGGATTCAGATGATCGTCCAAAAGCTGACCGAAGCCGGTGTCGACACCATCACGCCATTGGTTTCGGAGAGGTGCGCTTCTCATTGGAAGGATGGTTCAGCGAACCTGAACGCCGACAGACTGCAGCGGATCATTCTGGAGTCGGCTATGCAGTCCAGGCGAACGGTACTCCCGCTGCTTAAGGAACCAACCGTCTTTGATTCTGTGGCGCAGGACGTTCATGGAACACACACATTTCTTTGCGACCTGGGAGCTTCTCGCTCGATCTTGAGCGCCTTGGGCGAACTGGACCGGGTTTCCGGTACAGACGGCTCAATAGTGTCGGAAGCGACCGGAAGCACCGTCAGAGTTCTCGTAGGTCCTGAAGGCGGTTTCAGTGACTCCGAAGTTACTTCGGCGCCTCAAGTTGTGAGCCTCTCTGATTGCGTGATGAGAGCCGAGACGGCGGCAATTGCCGCCGGTGTGATCTGTTGCGCATGGAGAAGCAGTCAGTGGTGACTTGACGCTGAGGGTGTTTTATATCACCTTCTGTTGTCAATTGGTCTTGTTCTGTCAGAAATGAAACTGATTTCTTAGTCAATCAATAAGTGAAGCGGACACCATTCTCCGTGAGCTTGCGACGTAATGCCTCCTTTGGACTACGATGTGTAAGAAAATGAGGGCACTACTTTCCACCTGCACTTTCCGGTGCTTCGGTAGTGCAGTTCCAACCGGCGAAAATCAATTTTCTTTTACCGGGACTCAAGGTAAAGAATGTTTTAATTCGCGATGGAGGTATATACGATAAGGGCAACCAATTGATTGTGAAGAATGCGGCTTCGAGTACAAGCGGAATCGATGCGGGAGCCAGGAATTTCGGGAAGATCGATTGCAAGGGTCATACAACCGGACAGTCTTCACGGCTAGATTGATAGATTACTTATCTGATTAGAGTACATAAGAGATTTGCAATTGAGTGTCACTGAGGCGACACTGTTCATGTGGTGGAAAAGGGGTTAATTTGCTAGACGAAGAAACGATGGATGCGGCGTCAGCTTCGTATTCTGGACGGGTTGGCGAGAAGCTCCGCGCTGTGCGGCTGCAGCATCGCATGTCGCTCCAGGCGGTCGAAGCCGCTTCGAATAGCGAGTTCAAAGCATCCGTACTTGGCGCCTACGAGCGTGGCGAGCGCGCAATTTCCGTTCCTCGCCTTGAGCGGCTTGCACGCTTTTATAACGTTCCAGTTTCGCAACTCCTGCCACGGGACAACGAAGGCCACCCGGTTCTGCCCGAAGCACCTGCAGAGCGAAGGGACGGTTCAGGGTCTTTGGCGGCTGGAAATACCGGTTCCGGTGGCACCTACGGGAGAATGCCCGATACCGCGTCGAAGGTCACTATCGACCTCACGAAACTTGGTGAGATCGATAATCCCGAGAAGGATCTGATGCGTCGTTATCTTGAGATGATCCAGATTCGTCGGCAGGACTTCAACGGCAGGATTCTCACCATCAGAATGGAAGATGTCGTTGCCATAGGCTGCCTTTTCCAGATGACTGGAATGGAGATGGCTAACAGGCTTGACGAGATGGGCGTCCTCGTAGGGATTTCCTAAGGTTCGACCGGTTGTATTGGCCGCTTTTGATGCCTTGTTGAAGGTATCAAAAGCGCTAGCTACGGTTTGAGCGCCTTAGAGCTTGCCGAGCTTGCTCAATCATTGCTTTGTGGTCGGGCGTTCCGGATGGGTTACGTGTCAAGCCATCCGAATTGGGCATGACGATGCCCTGAAGGGCACGTTCTTCGGTGAGCTGTCGGATACTTTTTTCCACGAAGTCGAGGTAATTTGACCTCGCAGAGCCACCTTCGCCGTTCCAAGTTATCGTGAGCAGCTCTTTCGCCCTTGTTAGTGCCACATAGAAGAGGCGTTCCTCTTCGTCGAATGCTTCCCGAGAGTCGCCGACGTCTTGGAAGGGTATGATGCCCTCAATTGCCCCAACCACGTAAACGGCTCTGAACTCTAGGCCTTTTGCTCGGTGAAAGGTGAGCACCGGTACCTGGGACAGTCCATTCTCCCCTCCTGAAGGAGTCGATGGAATGCCAAGGCTCTCAAGGCGGTCCGAGAATTTCGATGCGATCCGGTTGGTTCTCGCGAGTACGGCTACCTGTCCCGGCCTAATGTGGTCGTGGATCAGACCTGCGATTTCCCGCGCCACCCAGGTTGTCTCATTCTCCCAAGTTTCGAAGCCCATTATTTTGGGCATTGGACCGGGAGTTGTCTTTGAATGAAGGCGACTAACCCCGGCTACGTGAAGTATTTCCGGCGAGCTTCTGTAATTGGAGTGAGCATATACGTATTCGGTTCCGGGGAATTGGGCCTCGAGCGTTGTTATAAATGTCGGGTCGGCACCGTTGAATGAGTAGATAGCCTGCTTCGGGTCGCCTACGAAAAAGAAATCAGGCTTATCGCCAAGCCATAGCTTCAGTAGGTCGGCTTGGATGGGGTTGAGATCCTGGAGCTCATCGACGTAAATATGCTGGAACAGCCACTGCTGACTTCGCAGGAAGCGATCGCTTTCATACATAGCCGCCCTGAGCTCGTTCAGAAGATCATCGAAGTCAATTACGGATCTGCGCTTCTTTTGGGATTGGTATTCGGACGCAACCCTTGCGACAAGTTCTGGATTGAACCTGAGAGACCTTCCTGATGCGACGGCCGCATTTTCGTAGTCATCCGCCATTATGCCCCTGGCACACATCCAGTCGATCTCGGCCTTCAGCTTGCCGGCTTCGTTATCGTCTCGGGAGATCCCAGCTATGACGGGGAATACATTCCTCTTCAAAAAGGCCATCCGGTCTGGAGCAATTGAAGGAGCCCGCTTTGAGTTTGCGGCCCACCAAAGAGAAAGTTGAGCCTTGGCGACGGCGTGAAACGTCCCAGTGGTCAGGGAGCCAAGATCCTGTTTCGAGGTGTTAAGCGATTGGGCAACCCGCTCGCCAAGTTGCCTCGCAGCGTCTCGTGTAAAGGTGAGCGCCAGTGAGCGCTGGAGAGGTCTCTCGCCGGAAACATGGGAGTAAGCCATTCTTGCGGCGAGGGTGCGGGTTTTACCGGAACCTGCTCCGGCGATCAGGCAAAGCTTTGACCCAGGGTGAGTTACGGCAGCAACCTGATCTTCGTCGAGGTGCTGGAGAATCGAGTTGGCGGTTGGTGTAGTCACTCGACTTGGGGGGAAACCGGGGACTCTGGTTGGCCGCCCCAACCCCCAAGGCTCACCCGCGTGCCGTCTAATAGTGTGTTGAAAACCGGGTTGTTGAAGCCGTCAATTGAGGCTTCGAGGTCAACAGAGCCTGTGCGCACGTATGCCGGATGGAAGCCGTGGATCGTAAATGTCGCGCTGGCTGGGGAGTGCTTTGATTTGGTGTGGCGCGATTTTCGGCTAGGAGGCGCAGGTGAGTTTGGCTTGTCAGTACCCGAAAGTGACGGTCTCCGGGTCTGGTCAGGTGGGGATTCGCCCTTGTCGTCGGGAGGAATGGATCCGTGGGCAAATATGGGTCCTGAGGCTGTGGTCAATTCCAAGCAGCCGTCTGCCCCCGGGGTGACGGCTATTTCGGTTATGGTTCCCCACTCGAACCCATCTCCTGAATCTTCGTAGACCGAGCCGGAAGCGCGTCCGGATTCGTCGAGAAAGACATGAAGGTGGAGTCCACTTTCCGGCGTCGGCTCCATCGGGATTATGGAACCCGCTCTGGCCAGCACGGGGATTTTGGATATAGGGGAGCTCAGGGCTGCATTCCTGGAGCCTTCGATCCGAGCATCGAGCTCAGAGGCATGTTCCGGCTTGGCTCCGGGTATCGCTTTCCAAAAGTCAAACCAGCTTCCCTCCGGCAGTGACACCAATCGTGTGGAAGCAAGCTCATCGACCACCGGAGCCACCAAGAGTGCATCTCCCAGCAGGAACGAGTCTGTTTCACTAAAGAACCTCTCGTCCGCCGCGTTCGGCCACCAAATCGGCCTAACCATCGGCAACCCGGTCGCTGAAGTCTCGTACGCCAACGTATAGAGGTAGGGCATCAGTTGGTAGCGGAGGCGGATGAATCTAGAGACAATTCGGAGGGCCTCTT
>DAIDIS010000135.1 GCA_027451785.1 Acidimicrobiales bacterium | reverse complement strand
GGCCATTCGGTCCGGTGCTGATTGCTTGGGGTACTTCGATATTGATCATGACCGCAGAGAGGGACATTGGGTTCTCCACCTTGGTCTTCTCACTTTTTGTGATGATGCTGTGGATATCAACCGACAGGACCCTTTACCTGGTCGTTGCGGCACTCCTCTTGATAGCCGGTGCGTGGGGTGCCTCTCACTTGTTCTCTCAAGTCAACGAAAGGGTCGCTGTTTGGCTTGACCCGTGGAAGCATCCATCTACTTCCGGCTACCAAATGGTCCAAAGTGAGTTTGCACTGGGCCGCGGAGGACTTACTGGCACAGGGATCGGTTTGGGCATCCCCACTCGGATACCGGTAGTTGCCAGTGACTTCATATTCGCCGCCATTGGGGAGGAATTAGGCCTCATTGGGACCACAACGATCATGATCGCCTACCTCTTGATCGTGGGCGCAGGTTTTCGCATTGCCCTTTCGGCAAAGAGCGAGTTCGCCAAGCTGATGGCCGCAGGGTTGACGATCACATTCGGGCTCCAAGCTTTTTTCATAATGGCAGGAGTGACCAGGCTCCTTCCCCTGACGGGCCTTACGCTGCCATTCGTCGCCTACGGCGGATCTTCTTTGGTAGCCAACTACGTCCTTTTTGCAATCTTGATGCGCACGTCAAACGAGTCCGCCGGTCCCTAGCTCGATTTCCACTTGGGCACATCCGGAACTACGGCCCTATCTTTAGGAGCATCTGCCAACAGACGCACAGCTACCGGCTATCGGACTCGCAAACACGTTTTACCGCTTAGGTTGCGATGCGGGCGATAAGTGCCCTTGGCATGAGGATCGGGACCGCGGCCGGCTGCCGCAATACCAACGAAATACCGTCCGTCGGACGCACGTCGAAAACTTGACGCTTTCCGCCGCACGACAGTGCCAGCTCCGCCCTGAAGACTCCTTCGCTTTCATCCAAGATGACGAGGGACTCGATCTCGATCTTGAAAGCCCGCAATGTCTCCGCCCAGCTGAAATGGGTCGGAGGCCTAACTGCCGGCATTCGTCGCCATGCCCTGGAGATTTCCACGGCATCGCTCAACCCCACCGTTATTCGGACTTCCCTCCAGGGATCCTCTGCTTCACGGAGGATAATCGTCGGGTTCGTAGATGGAAGATCCACGTCAATTGACACGAGTGAGACGATGCTGAGCGATGGTCCCTCAGGATTGCCGGACTCTTGGTTCATCGATTCCGCTGCGCCCGCAATGGGGGGCTCAGCGGTTGTGCCCTCCAAAAGGAATTCGGCTCCCGACGTAGTCCCGCCATCCTCGCCGATCAATCCGCCCTCCCCGACCGTCTGATTCCGACATTGAGGGCCAACCCGATTGCAGCGAAGAACGCAATGTCAGCAGACCCCCCGTAGCTCAGGAACGGCAATGGAATGCCTGTCACCGGCATTATGCCCATAGCCATCCCAGCATTTTCGAATATCGAAAAACACAGGAGAGAGAACACACCGGCACAGATTAAGGTTCCGATCCTGTCTTCTGCCACCCTTGCTGCTCTCCACACCCTGGAAAGAATTACACCGTAAAGTGCCAGAACTGAAGCAGCGCCCACGAAGCCGAGTTGGCCGCCAACGGCAGTGAAGATGAAGTCGGTCTGCTGTTCCGGAACATAGGCAAGATTTACTGTCGGGTCACGAAATAGGCCCTTCCCGGTAAGACCGCCCGAACCTATGTCGATCTTGGCCTGACTCTGGTTGTAGCCGGTGGCAAGCGTTGACTTTGACTGATGAATAAAGCTCACCAACCGATCAAGCTGGTAGTGGTGCAATAGACCAAGCTTCAGAACTACCACAACCGCCAGCGCTGCGCAGACGAGCAAGAGGAGCAGGTGGCGCTTCTTTGCGCCTGCAACCACAAGCATCCCTACAAGAATCACCGAGATTATGATCCCGGTTCCAAGGTCTGGCTGCTTGATGACCAGAGCCATCGGGATCAGCACCATCCCGACCACAGTCAGAACGTTTCTGAAGGTCATCTCTTCGGTGAAAGTGGCGCAGACGGCGGCGACGCTCGCTATTACGGCAATCGAGGAAAATGCGGACGGCTGTAACTGGAATGGACCGAGCTGAAACCATCTTTGCGAACCTAGAGACTTTGTCCCGAGGCCTGGTAACAGCACCACGAGCAACATGAACACCGTTCCGCCATAGAGGACGATCCATAACGATTCGAATGTGTGGTAATCGAGGAACGTCAGCACCAACATCACGAGCGTTCCGATGGCAAGAAAGATGATGTCCCGCTCCAGGTAGTACTTCGGATTAACTCCCTGGCTGGCGAGCTTGTATCGGGTCGCCGAATAGACCATTAATGCGCCGATGGCCGCCATAGCGACCGCCGAGAACACGAGCACGAGGTCCACCTTGCCGAGATACTGACGAAGGCCGGACTCTCTTCTATGACCGGACGAACCTGCCCACCGACCTGAGGTGCTCCTAACCGGCTGCATCATCGACAAATTTGTGCCTGCCCCAACAGTTTCTCCCCAACTATCGATCACTTAGATGCTCTACTAATGTGCCGCGATCAGTGCGCTGCCCCCCGGCATGCGATAAAGATACTCTCATGATCGTAGTTCCATCCGACTTGCTCGCGACATCCAGCCTCGTATCGCGGATGCTCCGATCCATCGGATTCCGTACCTCAACCGCCAACTCCCTTAGCGGAGTAGTTATTGAACTACTCCAAGTAGCGGTAGTTCTGGTAGTTGCCGGTTTAGCTTCACACTTCGGAGGTAAGGCGACAATAAGGATCGTCACTAAGTTCCGTCACCGAGAGAGCGGATCAAACCTTTCCGAGAGGGCGTTGAAGCGGCTCCAAACCTTGGGGCATACAGCCGCCTCCACCATTAGGTTCGCCATTTGGGCGCTTGCCCTCATCACCATCCTTGGAACCCTCAAAATCAACTTAGCTCCGCTGTTGGCGGGCGCCACATTTATCGGTGCCGCATTGGGAATCGGGGCACAGAGCATCGTAAAGGACGTGATCTCGGGTTTCTTTTTGATTGCCGAGGATCAATTCGGCATCGGTGACTCGATCTGCACTTCCGACGTATCGGGAATCGTCGAAGACATCACGCTACGGGTAACTCGCCTAAGGGCGTTGGACGGCACCGTTTGGTATGTCTCCAATGGGGACATCCGCAAGCTCGGAAACCAGTCGGTGGAGTGGAACCGGTCTGTGGTCGATATTCAGGTCAACCAGGGACAGGACATCCAGTCGGTACTTTCGGCTGCCCGAAGTGCAGTTCAAGTTCTTTACCAGAGTCCGGAGGCATCTACGATCCTGGTGTCCACACCGGAGGTATGGGGCGTAGACGCTATGGATGCCGATCATGCAACCATCAGGATCGTGTCGAAGACAGCTCCCGGTCGGAGCGCTGACGTAGGAAGGATGGTCAGAGAGGCGGTCGGGACAGCCTTCACCGGAATCGGAGCGTTGACCGGCCCTCAGCCTCAGCCTGGACTTCCAAGGCCTCAGCCCGGACTCCCAGGATCAGGGTAAAACGACCACCTGGGATGCGTATGAGAGCCCGCCGCCGAACCCAAGCAATAGGGCAAGATCTCCGCTATGAGCGGTTCCCTCGGTAAGCATGCGGTGCATCGCAAGTGGAACGCTCGCCGCCGACGTATTCCCTGTCTCAACGATGTCTCGTGCTACGGGCAGGTCACTTGGCAAGCCCGCAACCTTCAACACCGAGTCTATGATCCGCTCGTTTGCCTGGTGAGGAATGAATACATCAAGATCATCGGGCTTTACGCCCGCCTTGTCCAGCGCATCCATGAGCACACCTGGCAAAACCTCAACTGCCCAGCGGAAAATTCTCTGTCCCTGCATCCGAAGAGACGGCGTAGGCAGAGTCGGGTCGTTGCGGTATTCGATCCAGGTTGGCGTAAGGCAAAGTGCCTCGCCCTTCTCGCCGTCGGCACCCCAGCTCACTGGACCCACTCCCGGGAAGTCCGATGGCCCCATGACAACTGCACCGGCGCCATCCGCGAGAATGAACATTGTCGACCTATCGTGAGGATCCATGACGTCGGTCAGCCGCTCGGACGCAATGACCAGAACGTTGTCGACGGTACCGCCACGTACAAGATCCCTGGCAATTCCCAACGCGTAGCAAAATCCCCCGCAGGTCGAGTTGATCTCGAAAGCAGGCGACTTGGTGCCGAGTCTCCCCTGGATCTGTCCGGCTGTCGGCCAGATGGTCTGGGGCACCGTGCAAGAGGCGAGAATGACCATGTCGATGTCGCTTGGCTCCAACCCGGCCATCTCAAGTGCCGATAGAGCAGCAGCGCAGCCCATGTCCACGATCGACTCGCCTTCACCTGCCCAACGCCTGGTCTTGATGCCGCTTCGCTCTTGGATCCACTCGTCCGAAGAGTCGATATAGGTGCAGATTTCGTCGTTTCCGACGATACGGCGAGGACGATAGGAGCCGACGCCCAAAAGCCGCGCGTGGCGCCCACCGAACGGGCTATCGCTAATCATCCTTGCCAACGTATCACTTACTGCGGTTGTTTGTTCAGGAGTGTTATCACCTTAAACATCGGCAAGTACAAAGATATGACCATGGAGCCGACTGTGGTGCCCATCACAATAATCAGCACTGGCTCAATTAGGGAAGTGAGCGAGGCAACCATCGCCGCCACTTCCTTCGCGTAGAACTCGGAGATCTTCCTCAGCATCTCGTCTACTGCACCGGTCTCTTCCCCGACGCCGATCATGTGAGACATCATCGGTGGGAAAATATCGTATTTCGAAAACCGATTGACGATCGGCTCTCCGCCTTTTACCCCGATCTGGACGTCCGAAATGGCGTTCGCATAATGGACATTGCCCACCGTGTCCTTGGTGATCTCCAACGACTCCAGGACCGGAACACCCGACGACAGCAAGGAGGCTAGATTCTCGGTCATACGAGTCAAGGCGATCTTCCTTGCAAGCGGACCGAAGATCCACACCCGAATCTTGATCGTGTCCCAGATAAGTCGACCGGAGGTGGAGGTCGTAAGCCATCTTTTTACCAGCCAAACGATCACGCCCACCAATACCAGCAATGGGACGGCGAACTTCGCCATTGCATTGGAAGTGGCAACCAGCACCCTTGTGGGCAAGGGAAGGCTTCCGTGCAGTGTCGCGTACATCGACTTGAACTGGGGAACGATGAACACCAGCATCGCTATCAAGATGATGATGATTAGAAAGAGAACGACGATCGGGTAGATCATCGCAGCCTTTACCTGTCTCTTTAGATCGACCTTGCGCTCGACCGAGACGGCAAGGTTTTCGAGGACTTGGTCAAGATTACCTGACGCTTCTCCGGCTCTTACCATTGCGACGTAGAGACGATCAAAGGCCTTCGGATGCGGAGCCAGCGAAGCTGCAAGTGACTTGCCGCTCTCTACCTCTTGACGAACCTGGATGAGAATCTCTCTTAGCGAAGGAGAGTCCGTCTGAATCGCAAGAACATTCAGCGCCCGCAAAAGGGTGAGCCCCGAATTGATCATCGTGGCGAACTGGCGCGAAAAGATCGCTACGTCCTGCAACTTGACCCGGTTGGTGATGAACGGGATGGATATCTCCCGCTTCAGACCCGTTCCCTTTGCTTTGTCTATCGATATGGGAACGTAGCCCATTTGGCGAAGCCGATTCGCTACCAGCACGGAGTTGTCGGACTCAATTGAGCCCTGGATCAACTTTCCGGACGAGTCGCGGACTTTGTAAGTATAGGTTTCAGGCATCGGAAGGCAACCTCTCAGGTCCCCCCGATCATCCGCTTCAGGTCCTCTTCATTCGAGCACCGCTCAATTGCCGCATTCAGAGTGATCGCACCACGCTTGACCAAGCTCGCCAGCGAAGTATCCATTGTGATCATTCCGAATTTTCCCCCCGATTGCATCGCCGAGTAGATCTGGTGAGTCTTGCCCTCCCGGATCAGGTTCCTGACAGCAGGAGTCGCTACCATGATTTCCGTAGCTACCGCCCTACCTGGACGACCTGCCAGCGGGATTAGCTGCTGGGTAACGATCCCCTGGATGGCGCCCGCAAGCTGGGTCCGGATTTGCTGTTGCTGGTGAGCGGGGAATACGTCAACCACTCGGTCGATCGACTGTGGTGCGTCTTGGGTGTGCAAGGTGGCGAACACTAAGTGGCCGGTCTCAGCCGCTGTAAGGGCTGTGGATATCGTCTCTAGGTCGCGCATCTCACCAACGAGTATCACGTCCGGGTCCTGGCGAAGCACATGCTTAAGCGCGTCGGCGAACGAGACAGTATCTTCCCCCACCTCTCGTTGGTTCACCAAGGATCTCTTGTGCCGGTGGAGAAATTCGATCGGGTCTTCGACCGTGATTATGTGGAGGCTCTTAGTGGTATTGATGATGTCGATTATCGAGGCGAGGGTTGTCGACTTGCCTGACCCGGTAGGCCCGGTCACAAGCACGAGCCCACGAGGCATCTCGGCAAATTGACGAACGGAGTCGGGAAGTCCCAGGCGATCCAAAGGAACGATTTCGTACGGGATCGAGCGCATGACCGCGCCTATCGAGTCCCTTTGGTAGAAAACGTTCACCCTGAACCGACCACAAGAAGGCACGGCATGAGAGGTGTCGAGTTCCTTTTCGGCCTCAAACCTCTCTCTTTGGCGTTGGGTCAGGATGGCAAAAATCATGCGCCGGGTCTCCGAACCGGTAAGGATCGGATAGTCGGTCATCGGTACCATATGGCCGTGCAAGCGCATCGTGGGGTGCACGCCGACTGTGAGATGGAGGTCGGAGCCTCCTGCTTCGACGACCTTGGTGAGAAGCTCGTTTACATGGAGCTCGCTCTGTATGAGGTCGAACTCCACATCCTTGATGCTTCCGGCCGAGTCGGCCATGGATACCGGACCTCCAGGGTCCGCCTTGCCTCCCGACTGGATCAAGCTCTCGCCAAAAAGCGATCGGAGCACCCTATCCAACTCCCGCCGCTCGGCCATGGCCGGTGTAACCTTGAACCCGGTCGCCAACTCCACCTGTTCGATCAGGTCGGAATCCGAGGGGTCGACCATCGCAACCACCAGTTCCTCGCCGACGAACTCCACGGGAACGACTTTGAAGCCAACTGCGATCTCGGCAGGGATTAGGCCATCCACCTTAGGATTCAGGCTTATATTGGCAAAATCCACAAACTCAAAGCCGGCCTTGGAAGCAACGGCCGCCGCTAGGTCCTTTTCGGAGACAACGCCTTCGGAAAGGAGAATCTTGGTAATCGGGATACCCTCGTTCAGCTCCCGAATCAATAGGTGTTCGATCGCGTCGCGCGAAAGCACCTTGCGCTCTACCAAGAACTCCCCAAGCTGTCTCGATGCGTCCTGCATTCTGCTACCTAACTGACCCGATCAACCGATCGCTCTCAGGACTTCATCGACAGAAGTAATCCCCAACCTGACCTTGTGCATCCCGGATTCCTGTATTGACTGCATACCCTGGGCTTTTGCCACCTTTCGTACCGCTTCTGTGTGCTCACCCTCCACAATCATCTGCCCGATCTCTTCGGAGATCGTGAGTACCTCATAAAGTGCGAATCGCCCCTGGAATCCAGTCCGGGCGCAGACTTGGCAACCCTCGGCTTTGAAGATCTCGATTGGATCTTGGTATCCCTCGGGAAAAAGACCCAAGGCATCTGCGGCGGGAGACTGGCCCGGGGAAAGGGTGTAGGGAGTTCGGCAGCGATCGCAAAGTCTCCTGCAAAGCCGCTGAGCGACAATCGAGGTGACCGCGCTCGATACCAAGAAGGGATCCACCCCCATCTCCGTGAGTCGCAAAGGTGTAGAGACGGCGTCGTTTGTGTGAATAGTCGACAACACCAAGTGACCCGTAAGCGCCGCCTCTACGGCAATCTTGGCGGTATCGCGATCCCTGATCTCGCCTACGAGGATAATGTCCGGGTCCGCACGCAACATTGCCTTCAGTGCAACCGGGAAAGTCAACCCGGTTTTGAAGTTCGCCTGAACCTGGTTGATGCCGGGGATGCGGTACTCGACCGGATCCTCTACGGTCACTATGTTCTTGGTGTCCTCATTGATGTTGTTCAAGGTCGCGTAAAGGGTCGTCGTCTTGCCCGATCCCGTCGGTCCTGTAACCAGGATCGTTCCATGAGACCGCCTATAAGCCGCCTCGTAGCGGCGGAGTTGATCTTCTTCGAATCCCAGGTCGGAAAGTTTGTACAAGGCCTTCGAGTGATCGAGGATTCTCATAACCACCTTCTCGCCGAAGCTGGTGGGTATGGTAACCACGCGAAGATCCACGATCCGGCCGCCAACGTCTATGGTCATGCGCCCGTCCTGGGGTAGACGATGCTCGGATATATCCATATCGGACATAATCTTGATTCTGGAGGTGACACCGTTCTGGATGTTCTTTTGCAGCGGCTTCATCTCGTATAGGACGCCGTCGATCCGGTAACGGACCCTGACTTCCTTCTGGGTCGGCTCAATATGGATATCGGAAGCCCTGTCGGCCACCGCCTGAGAGATCATCAAGTTCAACAGCTTGACCAGAGGAGCGTCTTCGATGGCATCGACGGCCGCTTCCATGCCGTCGGCACTAAAGTCCCTTGAAGCCTCAGCGGAAATGTCCTCGACAAGCTGATCATGGCGGTAATAGTTATTGATCGCCATCTGCAAGCCGGTCGAAGTGGCCACAACGACTTTCAGCTCGCAGCCCGTAACAGCGCGCAGGTCGTCCACGGCCAACAGGTCGCTGGGATCTGACATTGCCACGACGAGCCGGTTTCCATCCCACGCCACCGGCATGATCAAATAACGCTTGGCAAGGGTATCCGAGATCATCGAGGCTGCTGCTGGGTCGACGTTATAGTCCTCAAGATCGATGAACTCGTAACCGGCTGATCGGGCCAGCACCCTGACCATGTCTGCTTCTTTGACGAAGCCCTCTTCGAGGAGAATCCGACCAAGAGGTCTCTCGGTCTCCGCCTGCCTAACGAGCGCGCGGTCCAATAGCTCCTGCGATACCACTCCGTCTTCCAAAAGGAGTGAAGCCAGTTGGCCCTGATTACCCTTGAGCATCACCACTGATGAACATATCGGATGATTGCAGCGAAAAAGTGAGCCTCATCTGCTATAACAGGTTTCAACATTGATGAAGTCGCAGCTCACCAAAATAATTTTAAGGTTTATTCAGACCCTCTACCCGATACCGCCTTGAGCATTATGTCGATCGGTGCATCCGTTCCGGTCCATATTCGGAAGGCGTGCGCGGCTTGATGGACCAGCATTGCGGCGCCCCCCGTTACGGTCGCACCGGTACTCGCCGCATCGGTCATCAGTTTCGTCACTGGAGGACTCATCACAATATCCATCACGAATTGGCCTCGCCTGAAGGAACCTTTCGGCAATGGCGAGCCCTCGACAAACGACGCCATTCCCACAGTTGTAGCGTTGATGACGATCTCGCAATCAGGCACGTCTTCGGGGCTACCTGCTCTGGCTATCTTCGGAGCAAGCATGGCGGCAGCTTCAGCTCGCTTTCTGGTGCGGTTGACCACGATGATCTCATCCGCATCCGCTTCGCCCAACGCCAAGACGATCGCTCTTGCCGCTCCCCCGGCGCCTAAGACGGCGCACTTCCTTCCGGATGGTTGAATCCCGAACTCGGTTCGCAAAGCTCCCAGGAGACCCAGTCCATCCGTGTTTTCCCCGTGAGCCTTACCATCTTTGAAGACAACAGTGTTTACGGCATCAAGAGCCTTTGCTGCGTCCGAAGCGGTGTCGACAAGCTGAGCTACCGCTTCCTTATGCGGCGTTGTGACCGATAGGCCCTGGATGCCCATTTCCCGTGCACCGGCCAGAGCAACTGCGGCACTGCCGGCCGGAACCCGCAGTGCTACAAAAACCCAATCCAGCCCCAGATGG
This sequence comes from Acidimicrobiales bacterium, assembly GCA_027451785.1. GTDB lineage: Bacteria > Actinomycetota > Acidimicrobiia > Acidimicrobiales > JAKAVM01 > DAIDIS01. The sequence continues at coordinate 5,493 of DAIDIS010000135.1, read as the reverse complement.
CCAAAAGCAGCATTGTGAATCACCGGCGACAGCGAATGAGAGATGGGATCTCCGATTACCGCTGCAACCCGCGTACTCCCGGAAATTGCGGCTGTTATGGACTTCACCCTGCGCAATAGACCGCCGCCGCGCCCGAACAATCCTGATGCTGCTGGGCAAGGGTCGTCTCGAAAGTCTCAGTTCCTTGGGCATCCACAACGGCAAAATACAGCCAAGGACCCGGTGTCGGGTGGAGTGCAGCTTGGATAGCTGCCACGCCGGGATTCGAGATCGGACTAGGCGGAAGACCGTAGTGGAGGTAGGTGTTGTAAGGAGAGTTCGTCTGAAGATCCGAATCGGTTAGGACGGAAACCTGGTTTCCAAGTGCGTACTCGACGGTCGAGTCGAACTGGAGTTTCATACCTTTTGCAAGGCGATTGTATATGACCTGTGCAACCTTTCCCCGGTCCTGCGGGTGACTAGCCTCTCGCTCGACCATGGAAGCAACGGTCAGGACCTGGTAGGGCGACATTCCGACTTGGCTCTGAGCTTGGTCCAGCCCGGTCGACTTTGCTATTTCATTGAATCGGTCGACCATCATCTGGGCAATCTGTGCATCCGATTCGATCGACGTCACGAAATAGGTGTCGGGAAAGAGAAGTCCCTCGAAGGTGGAACTGCCCGGAGGAAGGTACGGAGAAGTTACCTGGCCGGACTCCAGGGCTTGAACGAAGCCAGCGGAGGAATGACCCGGAATCGCTCCGACCTTATTTGCGATTTGAGCAATCGTGTATCCCTCGGGAATCGTAAGGCGATATTCCGTTGGCCCAACCGAAAGCGCATCGATGATCTTGGGAAAACTCTCGTTTTGATACACCTGGTAAATACCTGGATCGAAGGCATGCGATCCGTGCAGCTTCAGGTACAACCGGAATACAAGTGGGTGCGGAACCACACCCAACTTGCCCAAAGCATCGGTTATCGCCTGAGTCGACTCCCCTTTCTTGACTACGAAAGAGACCGCCTTTCCCGGCTTCACACTTGGACTTACCTGCTCGTTCAGCCACCTGACCCCAGAGAACGCGGCCAAACCCAGCACAACAAACACAGCTACAACCCAGGCGACCAGTCTCACCAGGACAGGCACCCGGCGCCGCCGCTTCCGAGCTTGGTACAACGATCCTCCTACCCTCAACTACCAGACAAAGGTCCCGAGCGCTTCGAATCAAGCCAGGACTGAAGGGTAACTGTAGCCGCTGCGGCATCGATCAGCCGACGCGAGGCCTTCGAGCCCTTCCCCACCGACTGAAGCTGGTTATATGCCGTCACGGTCGTCAACCGCTCGTCAACCGTCTCCAATGGCAGGCCCAAATGAGAGGCGATGATTTCAGCCTCATCTTGGTATAAACGGGCTTGGGAACCGTACTCTCCATTCATCGATACCGGGATTCCAACCACGAGCACGTCAGCGGCGTATTCGGTCGCGAGCTTGGCGATCTCGCCGTACTCGGCCGAAGTCTTTTGCCCTCGCTCCACTACGCAGATGGGGAACGCCAAGGTGCCGGTAGCGTCAGAAGCAGCGACCCCGATCCTCTTGGATCCAAGGTCAAGCGCCAGTGCTATCAACCGACCCGACCAATGACAACGCTTCGCTCAGTCCTTCGGCTTTCCTACCTCCGGCCATTGCAATCTCGTCCCCTCGCCCAACACCACCACCGACAGCCTTTGCGGCCCTATCTATCAACTGGGAGGCCTTCAGCCCCGAACCCTTTACAACTACTGAGATCAGCGAAGCACGCTGGCCGTCCGGGCTACCGCCTATGACTACGAAGCCCGCCCCCAGCGGCGCACTCATGGACCTCAACTCAAAAGCAAGCTGTCTCATCTCGTCCGGACCCAGTCCATCCACCCGAGCGACAATCCCAGGTCCTGAGTCGGTGGTTGAGAATCCGGCGGAAAGAATGCTCCTCGCCTGTTCCACAACCTGTTTGGAGCGCAGCACCTTCAGGTCATCCTCAACGGACTTCACACGGGCCAGCAGCCTTTCTGCAGCGTCAACCACTTCCGTCCCAGATACCTTCAATGCCTTGGCTACGGAACTCAGACGATCCTCAAGCTCTTGGACGTAATCCAAGGAAATCGCTCCAGAAACTGCCTCGATCCTCCTAACCCCCGAACCGATCGACGACTCAGATATCACTTTCACTGGGCCTATCTCGCCGAGGGCCGAAACGTGCGTCCCTCCGCACAGCTCCACCGAATGCGCCCCCGCTTCGACAACTCGCACTATGTCTCCGTATTTGTCACCGAAAAAGGCCATGGCTCCCGATTTGAGTGCCTCCTCCTTACTCGTCTCGAAAATATGGACGGCAGTGTTCGAAATCACGTTTTCGTTGACCAATCGCTCCACTTCGCGTATCTCGTCAGGACCCACCTGGGAAAAATGACTGAAGTCAAACCTCAGTCGGTCGGGCGCCACTAAAGAGCCCTGCTGGTGAACATGGTCACCGAGAACCGATCGCAGGGCCCAATGCAGCAGGTGGGTGCCTGTGTGGTTGCGCTTCACGGAATTGCGCCTTGACTCGTCCACTCGGGCAAGGACAACGTCCCCGGGCTCGATGGCTCCCTCGTTTACCTTGACCGTGTGCCGGATCAGGCCGGGAAGTGCATATGTCGTCCCCAAAACGTCGGCTTCGCCCTTGCCGCTGGAAAGTATTCCGACATCCCCGACCTGGCCACCGCTCTCGGCATAAAAGGGTGATGACTCCAAAAAGACCTCTATTTCGCCTGGCTTGCCCTCAACATCCGCAATCGCCACAACCACCGATTCCTCCTCGGCTCGATCGTAGGCGTGAAAGCCCGTCTTCCCGTAAGTCTCGAGGATTTCCCGGTAAGACTCAGCATTCGAGTCGAGCTTCCTTGAGCCTTTGAGTACGCTCCGAGCCCGCTCCCTTTGCTCGGACATGAGCGAGTCGAATCCGTTGCGATCTACGCTCAAACCGTTCTCCGAAGCGATCTCCTCGGTCAGGTCAATCGGAAAGCCATAAGTATCGTGAAGCTTGAATGCGATAGCCGGGGCCAGGGCCCCTCCCCTACTCATAGCTATCTCTTCCTCGAGGATCGACAAACCGGCCTTCAAGGTATGGCGGAATTGCTCTTCTTCCCTGACTGCCACAGCCGCAATCCGGTCGCGCTTACCTAATAGCTCCGGAATAGCCGAGCCCATAGACTCGACCACCGACTCGACCAGCCTTGCCGCGATCACTTCCGAAACACCAAGCTGGAAGGCACGGCGTACAGCCCGCCTAATCAGCCTTCGCAAGACATATCCACGTCCCTCGTTGGAAGGTGTCACTCCGTCGGAAATCGCACAGGTCATCGCCCGAGCGTGGTCTGCCATTATCCGAAGCGAAACGTCAATCTGCTCCGACTCGCCAAGCTTCTTTCCCGACACAGATTGCGCTGTGTCCAGTATCGGAGCCATTACGTCGGTCTCGAAAACCGAACTTTTACCTTGGAGAATCGGCAGGATTCGCTCCAAACCGGCGCCCGTGTCGATACTCGGCTTTGCCAGCGGAACCATTTCCCCGCCTTCATGCCTGTCGAACTGCATAAAAACAAGGTTCCAAATCTCCACGTATCGATCTGGTCCACCGGTGGCGGGACCTCCGTCAGCTCCAAACTGAGGTCCCTTGTCGTAGTAGATCTCAGAACAGGGCCCGCACGGCCCCGTGTCCCCCATCTTCCAGAAGTTGTCCTCTCCCATCGCCTGAATCCGCTCCTCGGGTATGGACGTAAGATCCTTCCAGATGCCAGTCGCGTCCTCGTCGTCGTGGTGGACAGTCACCCATAGCTTCTCCGGCTCCAGTCCCAGAACCTCGGTGACAACTTCACATGCGAAACCAACCGCAGCCGGCTTGAAATAGTCCCCAAAAGAAAAATTGCCCAGCATCTCGAAGAACGTAAGATGCCTAGCCGTTGTGCCGACAATATCAATATCGGGCGTGCGAAGGCACCTTTGAACGGAGGTTGCCCTCTTGAACGGGGCCACCTCGTCACCTGTGAAGTATCCCTTGAAGGGGACCATACCTGCGATCGTGAACATGACCGTAGGATCTACAGGGATAAGGCTTGCCGACGGAACATAGGTGTGGCCTCTTTCGACGAAGAATCCCGTAAAAGCCTTCCTGAGTCCGTCCGAATCCAAATTATGGGGCATCGGCTATGAGCCTATATGGAATCATCCATATTCGTTATCTTGACGCCCACGGCCCCCGTCGTGGCCTTTCGGCAGCCTGTCTTGTCCCCCTGGGCGATAGAACTCCTCTGAGCTAAGTTCCTCCGGGAGGTACGACTGGGACGCCGCTTCAGCTGGGCGATCATGGGGGTACACGTATCCAACCCCGTGGCCGAGCTGCTTTGCTCCTTTGTAATGCGAGTCCCTCAAGTGACTTGGAACCCTGGGAATTTCGCCCGAGGACAAGGACGACTGCGCACGCCAAAGAGCCGCTGCCGCGCTATTGGACTTAGGTGCATTGGAAAGATGAATGACCGCATGAGCAAGATTGAGAGACGCCTCCGGCAATCCGACCAGATCCACGGCCTGTGCTGCCGCAACCGCTACGCCAAGAGATGCGGAGTCCGCGACACCGATATCCTCACTCGCAAGGATCACCAGTCTCCTGGCAACGAACCTGGCGTCCGCGCCCGACCCAAGCATCCTGGCAAGCCAATAAACCGCAGCGTTGGGATCCGACCCTCTGATCGACTTGATCAGAGCACTTGCCAAGTCGTAGTGCTCGTCCTTCGTATAGGGGTAAACACGATCGAGCTGAGTGTTTTCAACATGAGCAAGCCTCAGATACGAACCAAGAGAAGGGCCGACAGTTGATCTCAGCTCTTCGCCATTGCCTTCGAGTGGTTCCGGCGGCTCCGCACCAACTTCAGCGTGGCCGGCTTGGGCGGCTTCGTTGTGGGTAGCACCGCCATCTTGGGGAGGACTCACGGAAGCGAGAGAAAACGCCAGCTCAAGCATATTGAGTGCCGATCGTGCGTCTCCACGCGATATTGCCGCAATTTCCTCCAAAGCACCGGCCTCTGCCGTGACTGATTGCTCGGACTCAGCGGAAAGCTTCTCCAAACCCCTACGAAGAACGTCGACCAACTGCTCGGGAGTAAGAGGCCAAGTTCGAAACAGCGAGGCGCGAGACAACAAAGGTCCATTCACCTCAAAGAACGGGTTTTCGGTAGTTGCGCCTACGAACGTCAATAAGCCCTCTTCAACGTGCGGCAAAAGTGCATCCTGTTGGCCTCTATTGAACCGGTGGACCTCGTCGATGAAAAGGACTGTTCCCTTCCCTCGCTGGCCCAACTCCTGCCGTGCCCTCTCGGCCACCTCCCGGATGTCCTTTACCCCCGCCGACACGGCGCTCAACGATGCAAACTCTTTGGAGCTGGCCGCTGAAAGCAGGCGTGCGAGGGTTGTCTTTCCCGATCCCGGCGGACCCCAAAGAA
>DAIDIS010000134.1 GCA_027451785.1 Acidimicrobiales bacterium | reverse complement strand
CCTTCACGGGAGACCACTTTTCAGGTACTCAAAGGAAAGGGAATTGGAGTCGGATGGCTTCGAGGACGCAGTGGAGCGAGAGGCAGAGATGGAGGCATTGGAGCGGATCCGGCTTCTTTATGTCGCGGTTACTCGCCCCAGAGACCATCTCGTGCTTTCGATTTTTCACAAAGAGCCAGCCAAAGCATCAGCTCTCGATGCTCTTGGAGAGATACCAGGGCCGACCGAGATAGCGAGATACGCCCGGAAGAGCTCTCTTGCGGCACTGCTCAACGAGCTGGCTCGAATAGACGAGAACTTGAAGCTCAACGAGCTGATTCTTCCCGACTCCACAATTCCCTCAAGTGAGAATGGAGCCCCCGGCGACATCCCGGAACCTGCGTCAGGTCCGAATGAGAAAACACGCTCGGTGTCGATCACCGAGCCGCAGCTTTTAGCCGATATCGACGGGGCAAGTACTTTGCTCACCCAGACGATCTCGGAATGGGAACGGCGAGCAAAGTTGATTGCGACTTATTCGTCACGGCAACCCAGGGTCACCGCTACCTCCTTGGCCGAGGACCTCTTCTCTCCAGACGAATCTGAAATTGAAGGCCCGCTGGGGATAGTCGCACCCTATCCAACTAACAAAGAGACGGAATGGACCGGCGGGCAGGGCGGCCACGGTGACGACGCCGACCAGAGTGGCCAAGGCAAACAGGGAGGCCACAGTTACAACGGCGGCCACGAAGCTAGAGCACTCGGGATCGCCACTCACCAGGTGATGGAGATGATTGAATTGGGCGACGGTGGTCACCCCGACGTTCTACGGAGCGACCTCAGCCGTCTCTCTCGAATTGCGGCACAGTCAGTCGGTTTGCCGGAGCTTGCCGGCCGGGTCGAGGAAATGGCGACGAGCGCCATTGAGTCGCGTCCCCTTACCTCTTGCAATTCGAGCCGGACTTGGAGAGAGGTTCCGATTTCATGCCGACTTGGCAATTACGTTTTCAGCGGCGTCATCGACTTCCTGTTTGAGAACCCTGACGGCACCCTTTACATTCTCGACTTCAAGACCGACAGGCTGAGCGATAGTCGCTTAGAAGACCTTCAAGATCGCGCGCTGGCGAGATACGGTCCTCAGCTGGGTGCATATGCGTTGGCGCTTGAATCGTCACTCGGGATTCCCGTGACCCGATGCTCGCTATTGTATGTATCGGTATCACCCGCCGTGGAAGTTGTAATCCCGGATGTCGAAGGACTCAAGTCCCGGATTCGCGAGCACCTTGGACTCGCGCCTGTAGCCAACGCCCAAGGCTGATGCTCAAGCCGGACAGCCCCGCGAGCCACCTCCGCGAAAATGCCAAAAGCCCGAAGGACTAGCCTGATAGCCATGCCGCACACCCGTTCGACAGCAAAGGCTCGCATCGCATCTTTTGGAATTGCAGCGCTGTCGGTTCTCGCTCTGTCGTCCTGTAACCCGGACAACTCACATAGCCTCGCAACCTCACCTACAGCACCGCTCATCTCGTCGGTTGACCCTCCAGCAAAGTCGGTCGTAATTGATGCCGTTGGGGGTCCATCGCAGGCCAACAACGGATTCGATTTCAATGGCTACTTTGGCGGCGACGCAACGATTACATTGCCCTTAGGATGGCAGGTCACCGTCGAGTGCAAGAACATCGGCATCCTCCATCACAATTGCGCAATCGTCAACACCGACACCTCCTCTCCCCTGGGAGGCAGGATCCAGTTCAATGCCGTTTCGAACACTGATCCGACGGCAGGTCTACAGCCGAACACATCGGCGACGTTCACCTTCACTGCCTCCAGGGCGGGAAATTATCGCTTAGCTTGCGTCATACCGGGCCACGAAGATGAAGGTATGTGGATAAATCTCGTCATATCCCCGAACGCCACCTTGCCGACCTTCTCCAAGGTCGGCAAGTAGGGATCCCTTGATCTGCTGCGCCCATAAGGTCGGTAGGCAACAATCGTCAGCTCGAAATCGGTGTCGGCGGGTTTGACCCTTCTCCTATCCGAAACTCTCCATCAACGAAGTCGGCCACCACGGTCGATCCCTCCCGGATCTCTCCGTCCAAGAGCTGGATGGCCAATCGATCGGAAATCTCTCGTTGGATAACTCGCTTGAGAGGACGGGCACCGAACACCGGGTCGTAACCCAGTCGGGCCAGCTCCGCTTTAGCTGAAGGCGTCACGGTAACTCCGACGCGCTTTTCTGCAAGACGCGCCTCCAAATGCCTGAGCTGGACCTCTACGATCCGCTCGATGTCGGACTCGTCGAGCGACCTGAATCTGATTACCTCATCAATGCGGTTTACGAATTCAGGCTTGAAGAAGCTGAGCGGCTCTCCTTGTAGGTTTGAAGTCATTACCAACACGACGTTGGAGAAGTCGACCGTCCGTCCCTGGCTGTCGGTTAGGCGCCCGTCGTCCAGAAGCTGAAGGAACACGTTGAACACATCCGGGTGCGCCTTTTCCACTTCGTCGAAGAGCACCACGGAATAGGGCCTTCTCCTCACGGCTTCGGTGAGCTGTCCCCCTTCCTCGTAGCCGACATACCCAGGGGGAGCACCGGTGAGGCGCGATACCGTGAACTTGTCCTGGTATTCGCTCATGTCGATCCGGACCATCGCCTTCTCGTCATCAAAAAGAAAATCGGCAAGGGCCCTCGCAAGTTCCGTTTTCCCAACACCAGTCGGCCCGAGAAACAGAAAACTTCCGATCGGCCTGTTCGGGTCGGACAATCCCGAGCGCGATCGCCTGATGGCATTCGACACGGCATGGACGGCCTCGTCCTGGCCGACAACGCGCTCGTGAAGGACCTCCTCCATCTTCAAGAGTTTTGCGACTTCGCCCTCCATCAGCCTCGACACCGGAACGCCGGTCCATCGGGCCACGACCTCGGCAATATCCTCTTCGTCGACCTCTTCCTTCAGCATTTTGTTGCTCGTCTGTAGGTCGGCAAGCTCGTCGGTAAGGGCTGAGATCCTCTTTTCCATATCAGGAACTACGCCGTATCGGATCTCGGAAGCCTTATCCAATTGGCCCTCTCGCTCGAATCTCTCCAGGGAGACTTTTGCGCTCTCCAACTCCTCTTTGGCCGAGCGGATTCTGTCGATCACTTCCTTCTCGCTTTGCCAATGCGCCATCATCGAATTGAGCTGCTCTGAAAGATCCGAGATTTCGCGGTTAATGGAATCAAGTCTCTCCATCGAAACCGGGTCGTCCTCCTTGGAGAGGGCGACCTTTTCGATCTCCAGTTGCCGGATGCGGCGCTGAACGACGTCGATCTCGGTCGGCATCGAATCGATCTCGATCCGCAATCTGCTTCCTGCTTCGTCGATGAGGTCGATCGCCTTGTCCGGCAGGAACCTGCCGGTTAGGTAACGATCGGATAGAACTGCGGCTGCAACCAAGGCGGAGTCCTGTATCCGAACTCCATGGTGAATCTCGTACCGCTCCTTGAGGCCGCGAAGTATTGCGATCGTGTCTTCGACGCTTGGCTGGTCCACATAGATGGGCTGGAACCTCCGCTCCAGCGCGGGATCGGCTTCGACATACTTGCGGTACTCGTCGAGAGTTGTGGCACCGATCATATGGAGCTCACCTCGCGCGAGAAGCGGCTTGATCATGTTGCCCGCGTCCATTGAACCCTCTGCGGAACCTGCTCCAACGATGGTGTGCAACTCGTCGATGAACGTAATCACCTCGCCATTGGATTCGGTGATTTCCTTTAGTACCGACTTGAGCCTCTCTTCGAACTCTCCACGGAACTTGGAACCCGCGACCATGGAGGCGATGTCCAACCCGATGAGCCGCTTGCCTTTCAGCCCTTCGGGAACGTCACCTTCCACGATCCGAGAGGCAAGGCCTTCCACTATTGCTGTCTTGCCGACCCCCGGCTCGCCGATCAACACCGGGTTGTTCTTGGTCCTTCTGGACAACACCTGTATCACTCGACGAACTTCATCGTCTCGCCCGATCACCGGGTCGAGCTTTCCCGCAGCAGCCTGGGCAGTGAGATCGTAGCCATACTTCTCTAATGCCTTGTAGTTGCTCTCAGCATTCGGTGAGTCGACTCGATGGGCGCCCCGAACGTCCCTGAGAGCGCTCAAAAGCTGATCCCGCCTAACACCAATACGGTCGGACAATGCAAGGAGGAGGTGTTCGGTCGAGATGTAGTCGTCGTGCAGCTCAACTCGCGCTTTGTCTGCTGTCTCGAATGCCTCCTTCAGCTCCTTGGATATGGAGGTCTGGGTGCCATGGGCCTTGGGAAGGCGATCAACGGCATCCTCGGATTTCTTCCGGACATCGTCTGCGCGAATGCCAACCTTCTCCAACCAAGGCCCGACTATGCCTTCTTCCTGTGAGAGAAACGCCAGTATCAGATGATCCGGCGTGACCTCGGGGTTGGCTGCCGAAGATGCGTTGTTCAGGGCCGTCTGAAACGCCTCTTGAGTCTTGAGAGTCCATCCCTTTGGGTCCATGGAATAAGTCATGCTTTATTATAAAAGTTGAGTGCCTGATTATCAAGTTTGTGCCCTGGTTCGCCCAGGACTTTCCCATCCGCCACACGAATGAAGTTCGTCTGGAACGCGGCCACTCGATCGGTTCCCAGGATTTGCCCAGTCAAGTTCAACGGGTCGCAAGCGGAAATGAGTACGTTTCGCCCAGTCGCAATCACCGGATTACCTCGAATAGGTCGGTTTAGTGTCTTTGCTACACGCTCGGTCAGCATGCTCACAGCCTCGGGTAGGGCGTATTGCTCCCCAGAGAGACCTGAAACGAAGCGCCCCCCCAGGACTTGGCCGCGAGCCTCCATCCTCCTAAGCGCCCAGAGCAGCTCCCGAAAAGGCACCGAGAACGACTCTCTCTCCGCCAACTCCCAAGCCACAATTCCCCATCTGTCGAGTAGTTGCTCTGCGACCGCTTCCGCGAGGTCGTCTCCTGCCATCTCGAGCGCCGAGAAGGCAAGCAGGCTCCATCTGCCTTCCTCGGACGCAAGATTACTTAACCCTCGCAGCGATGCCCGACCCCTTTTCCGCTGTTGGTTCATTCTTCTATCCCACCTACTCCTGGGAGCGATCATCGACCTTGCGCCTCCGAAGCCGTCGCAGGTGGCCAATCCCCTGGACACCAGCTCCCATATCCCCTCGTCAACCTCGGCTGGGAGCCTCTTTGTGATTGACGCAATCTCGCTCCTAAATAATGCACCGTGGCTCAACAAGGCCCCGTAGACGTCAAGGCCCGAACCTCTATCCGGAGGCTGAGGCTCTCTTCCTTGCCGAACCGCCCCCACCAGCCAAGGGAAGTCGTCTCTCAACATGAAAGTGATCGGCGTTGACTTTGACGGGGTTGCGGCACCCCTCCGGGGCGAGTCCTGACCGGAGCTCGGCGGAGATAGGCGACCCCAGACCACCCTTCCACTCCGACACAATTCGTCCAGCCATTCGCTTCTATACCCTTCAACTCTCTGTGGGAAAAGCGAGCTCTCCCATGCGCCTGCCGCTGCCTCAAAGCCCTGGAGCTGGGCGATGACCGTCAATAGGCCCGCCGGTCCCGCTGCAACTTCGATGGAATCGCCTACAAAGCCACCGGAGCTCACACGCTGCCAATCCATGAGGAAGGCATAGAAGTCCTCAATACCCACCGTCTGCACTGCACTCTTGGCACCCTGGCGGGAGAGCGCATGGATTCTGGTGAGCACTCGCCTCGATGCCCAGGTCAACTCTGTCGAGCTCAAAGCCGGAACCCTGATCATCGATCCTCTGGATTCCGCTAGGGCCAACGCCGACCTCAACCGATAAACGGGTTGCCCCACGAAGAGCGCCAACCGATCCTCTGCCAGTGGCCCGCTGCACTCCATCAGCTCCCAAACTTGAGCCGCCAACAATTCCAAGCTCGGGTCACCATCTTCATACAACAATGATTCGGCCTGCCCAAGCGTCTCGGTCGCGGCCCAGAACCTTCGTTTGCCGTCCGCTGATTCCAGTTGCTTTGCCCTGCCGCTTGACTCAAGATTCTCAAAAAAAGATCGCAACTCGGCCAGTGACTTAGAGGATGTGAAAGTATCCCAGCAATCTTCAGAGTCGAAGGCAATCCACCGCATCAAATAGTCATGTAGCTCGTCGGCGTCGCGTATCTCTGCCCGCACCTGGGAGGCAACAGTGGAGATGGTCGCTGGATCCAAAGAAGCCAGGTTGCGCTCCTCAATCGGAAGGCTCCGGGGTATGGGTACCGCGCGAGACCGCCTTTCCTCCAAGGGGGCATCGTCCAAGAAGGTGTATGGTCTGGCCGAGACGATTTCGTGTGCGAACACCGAAGGTTCGTACGAGTCGACACAGGTTACCGACACTTTCCCGTTTGCCACGGCGTCCAAGAGCTCCACCAGCCCGTCAAGGTCCATCGCCTCGTGCAGACAGTCGTCCATGGTCTGTTTCACCCAGACATGGTCGGGAATCTCGACAGGGCCCGCTCCCATGTTCTCCTGGCAGGCAGCAAGAGCCGGGAAGACCGCTGCCATAACATCGTCGGTCTCCATTCGCTGTAAGGCGATCGGCGATCGCTTCCCTCCTCGGAAGCGAAGAACCGTCAGCGAACGGTTGAGGTTCCACCTCCACCGGCTCGCGAACATAGGCGAGGCGAGAACGGCCTGCGACAGGACCTTCGGGACAGTCGATCCCTTAACCAGTTTCATGACGTCATCCAGCGGGAAACTGTGGTGAGCCCCAAGAGAAAGCAGTACCGCGTCGTCGCTCGCCGCCGCCTGAAGCTCGAAGTCGAAGGTCGCACAAAACCTCTTCCTCAGGGACAGACCAAGTGCTCTATTCAGCCTTGCCCCGAATGGTGAGTGAACAACGAGCTGGGCCCCGCCCGACTCGTCGAAGAATCGCTCGACCACCAGGCTGGTGGTAGTTGGAGTGACACCCAACTGTGTCGTGCCGGCCTTGAGGTAGGAAACGATCTGAGCGGCACCTCTTTCGCTCAACCCGTATTGCTTCGAAACCTCCTCCATAAGATCCCGCTCGCCGGTCTCGGGCCATTGGGCGACCAGTCTCCGAAGCTCAGAGACCGCCTCCGAAAGCTCCCTGGTTCTAGCCAGTCCCTCACCTAGCCAGAAGGGTACCGTCGGCTGGACGTTTCCTGCGTCACTGACTCGGACCACACCGGACTCGACCTTGCGGACACGCCACGAGTGAGTACCCAACAGAAAGACGTCGCCGACCATCGACTCAATGGCAAAATCCTCGTGGACGGTCCCCACCTGAACGCCTTCCGGCTCCAGGATTACCCTATAGTCGCCGGTCTCGGGGATGGCACCGCCACTGGTAAGAGCGGCAAGGCGCGCTCCCTTCCTCGCCCGGAGCCGACCGTTGACTCGGTCCCGGTGCACGTATGCACCTTTTCGGCCAAACCCCGTAGCTACACCGTCAGATACGATCCCGAGGACTTCTTCAAAGTCGCTGCGGGAAAGGTCTCTATAGGGTCCTGCCTGGCGGAAGGCTTCCCAAAGCTCATCCTCACCCCATTCCTCGGCAGCGACTTCGGCGATTACCTGCTGAGCGAGTACGTCAAGAGCTATAGGCAGCTCAAACGAAATATCCAGATCCCCAGTCTTGATTGCCCGCACGAGTGCTGCACATTCCACCAGCTCGTCTCTGGTCAGGGGGAAAATAACCCCCTTTGGCTTTCCGTGCTTGGAGTGATTGGACCGACCCAACCTCTGTAGAAAAGCTGCGATAGAGCCGGGTGAGCCCATCTGGCAAACAAGTTCCACGGGACCGACGTCAATCCCCAGCTCCAAAGATGCTGTAGCGACAAGTGCCTTCAGGGAGCCTTCACGCAGCCTGGACTCAACATAGAAACGGCGGCCTTTGGATAATGAGCCGTGATGAGCGCCTACTGCATCTTCGCCGATTCTCTCCGCGAGCATATGGGCCAGGCGCTCGGACATCCTCCTGGTATTCACGAAGACCAAAGTCGTCCTGTGATCCGCCACCAAACCGGCAATCTGATCGGCTACCTCGTTGAACTGCTCAGTGGACGCTACGGAGGACAGCTCCTCGGAAGGTAGGCCGATTGAAATCTCTAGGTCTCGAGAATGCCCACAGTCGGCGATGGAGACTGGGCGAGCCTTTCCGCTCTCTTGACCACAAAGCAGCCTGGCGGTTGCCTCGATCGGCCTCTGCGTAGCCGACAACCCAACCCGTTGCACCGGACCATCCGTTTGAATGGCGTCCAAGCGCTCAAGAGACAGCGCCAAGTGCGAACCCCTCTTGTCCCTGGTCAGCGCATGGACCTCGTCGACTATTACCGTCCTGACCCGCCGAAGGTTCTCTCGGCTCTTGGCCGAGGTCAGTAGTAGATAAAGACTCTCAGGAGTTGTGACCAATATGTCGGGTGGCTTCTTGGTCATGGCCGCCCTCTGCGAGGCTGTGGTGTCACCGGTGCGGACTGCGCAAGCGATTGGCGGAACTTCCAGATCCATTGCCAGCGCAACATCGCGTATCTGCTCAAGCGGCTGAAGCAGGTTGTGATGAACGTCAACCGCCAAAGCCTTCAAGGGTGATACGTAGATGACGCTGGTGCCAGTAATTCCCTCAGATCCCGGAATTACATCCGCATTCACTTCCCTTTGGCCAAGGACCCCGGAAATCCCCAATGGCATCTGGTACGGAACAGCCGCCTTCTTGCAAAAAAGCTCGTTGATGGCAGCGAGGAAGCCTGCCAGAGTCTTGCCTGTTCCGGTTGGAGCCGCTATCAGGACATTCTCGCCTGCGGCAATTCGTGGCCAGCCTTCAACCTGGGGAGCCGAAGGCCCCTCCGGGAATCGCTGAGAGAACCATTGCCGGACTACGGGATGAAAGCCGCCAAGTACCGGCGGTATCAAGGGCGCGCCCGAACCAACGCTTTCGATCTGGGTCACTCTGGCAGAGCTGGATCCCACCTACCAATTACAGCACCGGGATGTAACAGGCGCTAAAGGCAGGTTCCGCTTAATCAGCGGGGTCGCACGAGTTTTTCTCCCAAAAGCACGGCTCGGTCGCCGCTTTGTTAGAGCAACTCTGTAACGCTTTTATTTCACACTGTAACTATTTCTATTGACAGCCGCCCCGGCCTTGTTATGCTGAGGCATTAAACCGCGACGAGCACCAAAGGGACCTCTTCGCGTTGCATTCGTGTCAATAGCTGCATTTCCGCAGTAACTGGATAACAAGGTGAGGAGCCAGATAATGGGTGTGGGACTTATCAATCCTCGGCGTGCAAAAAGGAAAGCCGTCGGGCAACATACAAATCAACAGCCCGCACCGGTTTACCAGGCCGGCCCTTCCGGGTCTTCGCAGTCTCCGTTCCCACCTGCGTCTCCCCAGCCTCCGCGGGGTAAGCGAAAGATCGGATTGCCCATAGCTTTGGCATCAATGGTGCTGGTAGCGGCCGTTTCGGTGTTTGCCACGGGCTCCGCTCTCGGTTGGAACAAGTCGTCCGGGAACTCCAGTGCATCGGCATCGCTGGGATTGATCCACGTTGGTTCGATGACAATGACCGCAAGTGGGCAAATGCTTCCACCAGGGGCACACCTGAACCCCGAAGAGCTCGCTTCGCTACAGATTCCGGACCAGCCTATGAGTTCTGCCACAAGGGCTTTGCTGGCAAAGCAGCTAACCATTGCCAGAGCGGTTGCCCTTCAATTCCCAACTGTGGCTTCGGCTCAAGCGGCACACTTTATGCAGGCCGGGCGCTTTGCTCCAGGGGCGGGAGCCCACTTCATCAATACCGGCAATTTCGCCACGGACATCCTGCCCGACGGCCAGGTAAATCCCTTCAGTCCCTTGGGCTGGATATACGACGGAACGTCGCCCACCTCCCAGGTAGTCGGCCTGATGTATGCATCCAATACCAAGCCTTCGATTGGGTTTGCCGGACCCAACGACCATTGGCACCAGCACTTCAATCTCTGCACCCAGATGATCAGCGGCAAGATCATCGTGCCGTTCCCCGCGGATACAGATATCACTAAGGCGATGTGCAACTCGGTGCACGGTCAGTTCGCAACGCAGACCGTATGGATGGTTCACGCATGGGTAGTCCCAGGATGGGAGAGCCCGCTAGGTGTCTTTTCGCACATCAATCCTGACTTGAGGTGTGCGAACTACACCTTCAACACCAATACGCAGGGATTTTGCCAGGGACCTGGTGACGCCAACCAGTAAGCATCCTCAACCTGGGTGCTAAACGCCGAAAGCGACCCAAGGTCAACAGCCGGTCCTTGGGTCGCAGAACACCGGTGTGCCCTCAAAACCCTGATATCGTCGCCTCTTTCTAGACAACTCCGACAAGGAGCCCGGGTGACGAAAGCAAGAGCTCGAAACGATTCCGAGGGCACTCAGCCCGGATACCCCAAGCTGACCCGGAGGCTACCGGGTGCGACGGCCTTCATTGCAGCTTTGGTTGCCGGATCGCTTCTTGGCGCTTGTAGTTCGACAAAGCCACCCGCCAAGGCCTCGTCGACCGTAACCGGTCCAGAGGGCGTCGTAATCCCCAATGGCCCTTTTCTCGCAAGCGCAGACACCACCGTCAACGGGTCGACGGTCGACGGTATCCAATGCCAGACCTCCGAACAGGTGGTCTTCCATATCCACGCTCACCTATCGGTATATGTGAACGGCTCTCCCGTAAGGATCCCTTACGGCATCGGCATCACACAACCAAGGGGAGTCCAACAGACACCTGATGGGCCTTTCGTTTCGTCCGGTGGGTGCTTCTACTGTCTGCACACCCATGCGGCGGACGGAATAATTCACATTGAGTCCCCGAGCCAGCGGACATACACACTGGGAAACTTCTTTGATATCTGGAACGAGCCGTTGAGTGCCGACCAAGTAGCAACTGCGAAGGGAAACGTCTTCGCCTATGTCGACGGCAAGAAATATACGGGAAGCCCAAACTCGATAATCATCGGGAACTACACCCAGGTCCAACTCGATGTTGGCAAAGATGTCCCGTTCGTGCCGGTCTCATTCGGCTCGCAACTTTGAACCAACCTGGTGCACTCCGGGACCGAATCCCGCACCTTCTCCGCAACAAGTAAAATCGGGACTCAGAATCCTTAGCCAAACACTGGACTGAATTGGAACACCTCCTCACTACTGAAACCCTCAAGTTCGGCTATCTCGCCATCTTTCTCGGAATGGCACTTGGCTCGGCTTGCATCCCTATTCCAAGCGAAGTCGTCCTTTTATTTGGAGGAGCGGTCTCGACAGCGTCCTTCGTCAATACGGTTTCGGGTCATCACTCCCCTTTGAACCTGATGCTCGTTTGCGTATGGGGGTTGGCCGGGAACATGGCAGGTTCGCTTTTGGCTTTTGGCGTCGGCAGGCTGGGCGGTAGGCCTCTGGTCGATCGGCTCTCCTCGAAGTTCAAGCGAGTCGAAAACGACTATGCCAAGGCCGAGAAGTTTTTCGAGGAGCATGGTTCCGCTGCGGTGTTTTTCGGCAGGGTGATACCCATCGTGCGAACCTTCGTATCATTGCCGGCAGGAATATCCGAGATGGGCTGGGTCCGGTTTGCAGTACTTTCCTTCCTTGGATCAATTCCGTGGACTCTTGCATTGAGCATCGCAGGATATGGCCTGGGTTCCAGCTGGAACGTCATCTCCAAGTACATGACCTACATAAGCGTGCTTGTGGTTGTGGCCATCGTGGCGTTAGTCGCAGTCAAGTGGTCCGGCCGCCGCTCCAAGGTCGATGCGGAGCCGGTGCCTTAAGCAAGGATGGGATATTCGGCCGATCGCGCGTTGCATTCGTGCCAAACTCGCTCAACCTTCCATTGAATTGCACGTCCATCTTCGATCAATCCATCAGTTGACCGTCATTCGCCGAACGACTGCGCCTCCTGATTACGCCTGCGGACGGCTGTTATTCCCCATTTCGCGCCTTCTTGCACATCAGATTCTTATTTTGCATCTCCCACGTGCCGATGTTCCCCTTACGGATAAAGACAAGTTGAGAACGAATTGAACAGATTCAATCGCATTTACCGGGAACCGGTCCCGGTCAGTACAACAATGGGGTCATGTGGACCGGCCGAGAGGGGGACCCTATGTCACTAGAGGAGATCCCCGAGATCGCTCCGCAAGAGAGTCCGCTGAACGCCGCTCACGCCAGCTTGCACCACGAACCACAGCACCTTCATCACGACCAAGACGCTCCCCATCATGAGCCGCAGCACGTACTGCATCCTCACTTACCAAGTGGTTCGCCGGAGCTGGAACGCCGTTACTTACGTGGTCCCCAAAGGCGCGGCTTCGAACTCGTTCACGCCTGGAAGATTTACCGTGAATACTTCATGGGTTTGAGGGCGCTGCACTTTGTCGGTCCGTGCGTGACTGTTTTTGGCTCCGCGAGGCTGGGAGAGGACACTCCTGAGTACGGACTCGGGCGAAAAGTCGGTAGCCTGATCGCCAACGCAGGTTACACAGTCATGACGGGTGGTGGTCCAGGTCTAATGGAGGCCGCTAACCGAGGAGCGAAGGAATCCAACGGACGCTCCGTAGGATGCAACATCATGTTACCGATGGAGCAGGAGCCCAATCCCTACCTGGATACCGTCGTCACGTTCAAGAGGTTCTTCATCCGCAAGGTCATGCTCGTCAAGTACTCCTGTGGTTTCATCGCCCTGCCCGGCGGGTTCGGCACCTTTGACGAGCTCTTCGAGACGGCAACCTTGATCCAGACCAAGATTATCGACGACTTCCCAATCGTCCTTCTAGGGCGTCAGTTCTGGACCCCAATAATCGACTTGCTTCGGGACGGTCTCGCCGGGTTGGGAACCATCGACCGCTCAGATCTGAACTACCTTTACTTGACCGACGATCCGGAAGATGCTGTGGACAGGGTCTTGACTGCATCTGCCAATATGAAACCCCTCAGGAGACCATCGCGCTTGAGGGTGTTGGGCGAGTAGGAGATTCGGGGGCATCCAGCCCTTCCGCTTCACGGCGGTGAGTACCGATCTGCCCCTTCACCCAAGGTACGCAAATCTCCCACAGCCATCCGGCACCCACACCGGCAAGGACCGCAATTACGACGTCGGCCTCGACTCGGAACCTTGGGCTTGCATACTCGATCGCTATGGTGATGACGGAAATAAAGAACACACCGATCAGAGGGCTCATAACCTGCCGCTTCAAGCGCATGGCCACGCCACCCACCAAGGCAAAACCGACTAGAAGGTAATAAGCCGGAGTCTCCAAGTTGGACATCCACTGTGGCCACTTCTCTACGTAACCCAGCAGTCTCGTATAAAACCCGGGGCGAACCAGGTAAAAGGACAGTCCCACCCTTGCACCCATCACCTTGGGCAGCGAGCCTACGTGGTTGGCCATGTATTTCAATGCTTGTGTTTGATAGAAGTTGTTGACTAGAGATTCGTCGTTATGGAAATACGCCATGGCGCCATCGGGACCTTCGGCCCGTTTTCCTAGGATCGCCTCGTAGTAATAGAGGCACGAGTTAGACCAGTAACCCAGATTCGTACCTTCATAGGTGACTTGGCAGTTTCCCCACGCCATCGTCAAGCCGTTTTGAGTCGAGAGCAGGGCCGGCCTTGCAAACGCGGTCAGCGTGAACAAGGACCACGGCACGAGCACTATGCCCATCATTCCCAATGAAAGCGCACCCATTAGGACCCGCCTACCTACACCAACCTTCTTCAGGACAAAAAACGCCGGAATCACAAGCAACACACCAGCCAAGACCATCTCCGACCTGTCGAGCGCCATTAGGCCGCAGGCGATACCGAGTCCTGCCGCTTTCAACCAAGTCGGTCTCCGGATAAGGAGGTAAGCGAGCAATAGTGCAAGCGCGGCAAGAGGGATCAAGAAGGCCTCGGCGCCCAGATTGCCCGAGTAGATCACGAATCCCGGGTAGACGGCCGTAACTACAGCCGCCGCCAGCCCGCAGGCCTTCCCGCCGATCATCGCAGCCAAAGCCCAAATGTCTGCACGACTCACGCCGATGGTTTTGTTTTCAAACTGCTCGACCACGGGGATTAATACCGCGATAGGATGAGCAAGACCATTGTTATTGGAGTCCGCCAAATCAAGGC
>DAIDIS010000133.1 GCA_027451785.1 Acidimicrobiales bacterium | reverse complement strand
AATTCAGCAGTCTCCTCAGGGTTACGGGCGACTCCGCTTCAATCGTTTCGCCCAAATCGCCGTCGGGGGACACCAGAACCCGCTGGCCTTCCATTTCGGGGAGGTACTCGTAGATTGGTTCGTCCAGCGTAACCAATCCGTCTTCCACCATTGTCATCGCAAGCGCTGCGACCATAGGCTTCGTCATGGAAGCAATGCGAAAAACTGAGTCCCTTTCGACTTGACCTCGGCCATCTCCCAGCTTCCCCAAGGCTTCCGTATGGACCCGGTCTCCAACCGAGATCGCCGCCACCAACCCAAGCGCCTTGCCGCCTTCCGGATCATCTCCGACAAAGGAGGCGGCTACCCTTGCGAATTCCTCAACTCCCTCGTCTGTCAATTTACTCATTCGCACTCATCAATTTCCCTGTCATGGGGCGTAGACCCGTCAACTTCTCCGCCATGAGGAGCCGACCTTTTGGCAGACGAAAGCGCCTCTTGCTTTCTCATCTCCAAAAATGCCCTTTCAGATCCATTCTCCACCAACCCCAGAGCCTTGTCATAACTTCTCGCCGCCTCTGCGAAGTTCCCGAGGCGCCGAAGGAAATCGGCTCTTACCGCGTGAAATAGATGGAAATTCTCGATCTTCATCTTGGCCGATCCGAGCCCCCGCCCGTTTCCGTTTTCGTCCACGAGTGAACAAAGTGCATCCAAGCCGGCCTGTGGGCCGATTGCTTCACCAAGTGCCACGGTGCGGTTCAGTTGGACCACCGGTCCAGGCGATATCGCAGAAAGTTGATCATACAATGCTAGTATTTGAGCCCAGTCCGTACTTTTCACGTCCCGAGCATCTGAATGTACTGCCGCGATAGCCGCCTGGATCTGGTAGGTTCCGGGCATATTCCGCCTCAGACATAAGGCGACCAAGCGCTGACCCTCTTCGATCAGTCCCCGATTCCATAGCGACCTGTCCTGTTCTGCGAGCAAAACGAGAGTCCCGTCCTTCGACACCCTCGCCGGAAACCGCGAGTGAATGAGAATCATTAAAGCGAGCAAGCCGATAGCCTCCGGCTCGTCGGGCATGAGACTGCAAAGGACTCTCCCCATCCGGATACCCTCTTCGCATAGGTCCTCGCGACATAGCTCGTTACCTGATGCGGCCAGGTATCCCTCGTTGAACACAAGGTAAATTACGCCCAGGACACCACCTAAGCGGTCGGGGAACTGAGCAGGCGAGGGCACTCTATAAGGAATTCTTGCGTCCCGTATTTTTGACTTCGCCCTCGATATCCTTTGGCCCATTGTTGCCTCTGGAACCAGGAATGCTCTCGCTATCTCCTTGGTCGTAAGCCCAGCAAGCAAGCGCAAGGACAACGCAACCTGGGAATCTACGGAAAGAGCGGGGTGGCAACAGGTAAAGATGAGGCTGAGCCGCTCGTCCGGAACCCCCCGCTCGCCTCGCGAGTCTGCGTCTACGTAGGCGCGGGAGTCACCGTAGTCTGAGCCGTGACTTTCGGGACCGAATACGACGTTCCCCATTACCAAATCCTTCGCTCCGGAATCCTCGCCACAACCGGAGACGCCTGAAAATCCTCGGACACCGGAGAGGCGATAAATCTCGGCCAGCTTCTCGCGGCCTCTTGTCTCTCGTCTCAGCTTGTCCACCGCCAAGTTCTTAGCTGCAGAAATCACCCAACCTGGAGGGCTCGGCGGCATTCCCCGTTCGGGCCACAACACTGTCGCCTTCGCAAAAGCGTCCTGGACCGAATCCTCTGCCAGGCTCAAGTCGCCGCAGAACTTTGCGACGACCGATACAGCCCGGCCGAACTCAGCACGATAAACGGCGCCGACTTCATCTGCCGTGACCCGCCCGGCGCTTAGTTCCTGCACAGCGAAGCCCCTATTTGATGGCTCAATCCGGAACCTGTTGGAATGCCCTCACTTCGACAACATCGCCACAGGCCATGGCACCTTGGGTAGCCAGCTCCATCGCTTCTTCCATGTCCTTAGCGTTGATTACCCAGAATCCGCCAAGGAACTCCTTTGACTCGGAGAACGGTCCGTCGGTCACCAAAGGCTCCCCGGATCGAGGGTCTATGGTCTTGGCGGATTGCGGCATTTCGAGCCCTCCGGCGAATACCCAGCTTCCGCGCTCTTGCAACACTTCGTTGAACTCACCGACCCTTTTGAAGGTCGCCTGCATTTCCTCTTCACTACGCGGGACAAGTTCTCCCACGTGGTGCACACTTAATAGGTATTCGGGCACTGTTTCTTCCTTTCTTTTGGATACCAAGTGCAAAGGGTGCTCCAAGCTTGGCAATCCTCCCTTATACGAATGCCCTTGGCAGATTTCGACAATGCCGAGAAATTAGATCCCAGCTTCTTCGACAAGCCTTGCTATCCCCCCATACCTCTTCAACTCTCATCGACTATTACAGGACTCTCGTCCTTGCAAT
This sequence comes from Acidimicrobiales bacterium, assembly GCA_027451785.1. Classification (GTDB taxonomy): domain Bacteria; phylum Actinomycetota; class Acidimicrobiia; order Acidimicrobiales; family JAKAVM01; genus DAIDIS01. The sequence goes on along the minus strand of DAIDIS010000133.1, from coordinate 7,617 downwards.
CCGGGCCACTTTGCCCTTACGGAACACGACGCTAGTGCCTAAATTGGGTTCAGGGCTGAAATGTAGTCGGCTCTCAGGAAGGACGAATATGTACTACGGCTGGCAGCACACCGGGATCGGGATCGGAGGCTGGATTGTGATGCTGATAGCGATGGTCGTCTTCTGGTCGGTCATCGTCTTCGGAGTGGTAGCCCTGGTTAGGTACTTGGTACACCACGGGGGACCCGCCCAATCCGCGACCGGCGACCAAGCCGAGACGATCCTGCGAGAGAGATTCGCCAAGGGAGAGATAAACGAGGACGAATACAGGGCAAAATTGGACCTGATCCGTTCTAAACGATAGCTCCCAAGATCTCGGTCACCTACAGCCGACTGCCTTGGCGCTAGCAATCGCCGACTCGATGCCATCGAGGTAGGGATCGCCATGGCCCGGGAGAATTATTTTTGCTTTGATCCCCTCGACAAGGTCTAAAGAGCTAAGCGCCTTGGCGGAGTTCTTGTTCGATACCCTGGTGAGGATTTGAGGCCCGTTTCGACGCCCGCTGACAGGGCTTACTGTACAGATCAGGTCACCTACCAAGGCAACGCCGTGCTCGTGGAACTCCAGCACACAGCTCCCATCCGTATGCCCCGGCACATGGGTGACGGTGGGGTTACCTGGAACATCCATCGTCTCGCCGTCCGCAATCGGCTCAAATGGCGGAAAGTCCGTCGGAAGCAATGCGCCTTTGGCTACGGAGTGCAAGACGAACGCGCTGATGCCGGGGTAAAGGAGGTATTTGCCGACCCTCCCTTCGTTCTTTACGGATGTCGGGTCAGCAGCAATCTCGAAGTCAGCAGGGTGCATGAAAATTGTCGCACCCGAATGGGCGAGTTCCGATGCCATGCCGACATGATCGACATGTCCATGAGTCAAGACTGTCGCCTTCACGTCCGCCCTTGACTTGCCGATCCGCGCAAGGGTTTTGTCGAGCTTCTTCACGTAGCCACGAAACCCTGCATCGACCACGGTGAGGCCCTCCGTGCCGCCGTCGACAATGTACCAATTGACATACTTGGAGCCAGCCCGCCAAACCCCGGGCGCTACTTCATCCAACAACACCGGCGGCCTCTCGTCTTCTCTCTGGCCCTAATCGTCGGCTATAGGCAGAATACCTGGCGAATACTACTTCGAAAGTCCCCCCATAATGTCGGCTATTTCCATGCCGACCGTCACTGCTACCTGCCACCGGTTCCCTACCCGGTATCGAGATGTCTCGCCCAGCCCATTCTTGGCCCTCTGGGTCGCAGGGGAAGCCCACCGCGATACCTCCAGCCACCATTTAGAGACACGAGAGCCCAATTGCTAAGGGGTTCCGGTCAACGTCGTCTTGGGATGAACGGGCAAGACAACGGGAGCCCTGGGTTTCTGATTGAAGTTGAAGTCGGAGACAAGGTTTCCGAGGATCTTTTGGTTCTCTCTGACGTCGGGCCTTGAGTCAGGCCTTCCATCTGTGGCCGGGTCGATCCTCTGGCCGTTCAGGAAGTCGTCCTCTATGAACTTGTCGTAAGCGTCGAAGCTCAGAGTCTGATGGTCCACATACCCGGCTTTGGCGTACGGGCTGATTACCAGCCCCGGAACCCGCAGGCCATAACCATTGGCGTCCACCGACGGGGGAACAACGTGGTCGAAGAACCCACCCCAGTCGTCCCAGGAAAGGAAGACGGCCGTGGATTTCCAATCCGGGCTCGCCATGACGGCATTGACGACGCTTGTGACATACGACTGCCCGAAGCTGACCGGTGCAGGTGGATGCTCACTCACATTTCCGGAAGGCGTTATCCATGTGACGGAAGGAAGCGAACCTTGTTTGGCATCTTTGTAGAAATTGCTCATTGACTGGATGTTGCCCAGTTGGCCATCAGTCTTTACGGTATCGAACCAAGGAAGTGGGTTCCAGATGCCCGGAGTGCTCGAATTCTGTGCAACGGCAGCACATGTCTCGGCCGCCGGGTTCTCGCAATCGGGCTCAGTGCCGGAGACCACGAAATATCTCCACGAAACATGGTCCTTATGCAGCAGGTAAGTCAAGTCCGTCCAGGCGTAGTCCGGTTGGCCGGTGCCGGCGCCCAATTGGGTCCCCTCTTTGAGGGCACCCGGCTTGCCTCCGTAGTAAGCGGGAGTATTGGCCGGGATTTCCGCAGGACGAGTCTGCAAGGAATTTACACAACTGGAGGGGTTGTCCTTTTCGGTGCAGAACGCTGACCACTCGGACACCAGGAATAGGTGAGAAGGCAAGCTCCAGGAGGCGTTTGGCTCGAACATGTGGTCCTGAAGCACGAAGTCGTTGGCGTACTTCCAGTAGTTCGGAATGTCGCTCTCGGTGTGGTAACCCATGACATCGGGTGTCGTCGAGTTTGTACACGCCGGATCCGTCGGAATAAGGCATCCTCTCTTTCCCAACTCGGCCTGTGCGATGAATCCGTCCATCGCCGCGCCGTCGATGTCAGCTAGGGAATTGCCCGCAGAATGGGGGCCGCCTCCGTTCACATCGGCATGGTCCGGGAACGGTTTGACGCATCTACCACTTTCGGGGTCCGGTACGCAGACCACCGGAACGCCCTTCTGCATCGGAATTCCGTCAGCCCCTGGATAGGTCCCGAAGTAGCTGTCGAACGAGCGATTCTCCTGCATCACTATGACGACGTGCTTGATCTTGTGAATACCTACAGGAACTATGTACGTCCCGTTCGGGCCGCCGCTGACCCGCTCTTGTCCCGAGGCGCCATTGACGACATTCGATTTGGCGCAGGACGCTCCCAGTAGGCAAAAAGCAACCAGGACCGCCATTGCGACACCAGCAGAGGGCTTGCTTTTGATAACGATGTCATCAAGCCTAGCTCCAGTGATTACGTCGCGCTCCAAGAGCTTGAGCATGCTGCTCACCGCCAGATTCCTACCGCACAGCGAATTAATTTCAAACGGCGGCCATTGGGGCAACCATCCAAATTGCGATGGCGCCTGGCTACGCTCCCGAGCACTTCCCTTGGTCGATGGTGAGGGTAACGAGACTCGACCCCTTCAGGTTCTGCAGCCTGACGTAGCTGGCCTTACGGCCTGAAATTATTTTCGCTCCGGTCGCCCGAGCGCAATAACCTGAGGAATAATGCACCGCCAGCGGAACAAAGACGACAGTGTCTGCCTTGAATTGGCCGTCCGGCCTGTACGTAAGTTGAAACTGCTCGGTGGTCGAGCTGAAGCTGGTTGAGACAGGCTCGCCCGCCACCGCCATTGCATAGGGCCGCGACAAAACCGAAGCAGTCGGCTTAAGGTTGCCGTTCACGTTTACCAAAGATTCGTCGGCGCTACCGGTAGGGTCGTTATAGAACTTCCAAGACCAATACGCCCAGCCAATTAGATGTTGGTCGGCTTCGTTCGTCAGCAATCCAAGAAGACCTGGGTCAGACGAAGCGCCGAACTCGCTCATGAACCACGCCGGCCCCCCGGGTTGGTAGGTTGTGGCCAACTCCGGCCGGTCCTCTGCCCTGGCGTTGAGGGTAACGTTCTCCTGTGCCGCGCATGCCGACAAGTCGGTGGGGTTCCCGGTTTTTCCGCTGCGGTAGGAGCAATAGTCGTGGAAATTGAAAACCAGGCGAGGAAATTGCATCGGGCCGACGAGATTTGGCCCACCTCGGGACGTATATATGTCGGGCTCATAGAAGATGAGATGATTCGGGTCTGCGGAAAGGAGTTGGGGAATCAAGCCGGATTTGGGGACTCCAGGTGCGCAGTGGCTTGGAGGATTGCCCTTGAACCGGAGCGTGGCCAGATCGGATCCCTCGTAAAAGCACCGTAGCTGGCTGGCGAAGGTTTCCTCTTTGAATTTCACCAACGAAACAGAAAAGGGCTCATTGAATGGGTCGTACCCGACTACCCAAGGATCATCGGCAAAGTAACGAGCTACAGCCACCCAGGATCTGTCGAATTCTCCCTGCAGATCACCCACGACCGAGTTATCCCAGAAGTTATGGAAAGCAGCTCCGGCGGCGCGCGATCCATAATTGTTGGACCATCTTCCCGGAGCATCGGCCATCGGCCTGCCGTCGGTGCAAACCGCCCAAGCCGGAGCGCCCTCTCCGTCGAAAAGCTCGTTGTATACATCTTGATGCATATCTATAAGCGAGTAGATGTGGTATTGGCCAAGTAGATCGACGGTTTTTTTGAGGTTGTAGAGATAATTGGCAACGACCGCTGGGTTGTACTGATTTGGATCGCTCGGCGCTCCCTTCGCACATATAGCGGGATCATTGGCGGGGGCAGTCCCTGGCTCCAGGCCGCTCCAGGTTATTCCCAGTCTTACGACATTGAACCCAAGCCTTGCCAGAAGCGACGCGTCGTGCGCGTTGAAGTCCCAAGGATGACCGGGGTCTGGGTAAGCCTCGTATGGGGGGTACTTGTAGACGACATTTACGCCATGGAAGAAAATGGCGCGCCCTTTGCGGTCGGTAAGAAACGGACCACCATTGGAGTTGATCTGTCCGGAGACCGCTGGCGGCGGCAGTGAGGATGGACTGACAATCTTCGTTCGCAGGTTGGGCCATTGAGGGCTTTTGAGGACCGAGTCGTCGGACGAACATGCAGCTGCAACCAGCGAAAGCGGTACAATCAGCGTCACTAGCCAGACAACGACGCGCCGAATTCTTAGCTGGCCCCCTTTCTTGCGAAGGCTCGCCTCGAACTTATCCAGCAGGCGACTGTAATTCCAACTGTTCAAGGCGTTCTGAAACTGAATACTGATGAGCAAAGGCCGACAACGCCGCAATTTGGCCATGTGCGCTCAGTCAGGAGGAGCCCTACGACAACATCGGAAAAGCAATCTTCCATCAATTAATCTTTACCATCCAAGAGCCCGGACCTTCAGTCGGTAGAGATGAAATTGGCCCCCATTCCCTCCGGGAAATGGCCACATCATTTGACAATCAGGCGCCACTCCCGGAATATGAGCCTCAGCAAATCGAGCCAACCATGACAGACTCAAACGACAACGCAGGGCCTTGCGCAATGGGCGACGATAGTGTTGCAACACCTTGGAGCGACCACCAAATGGTCTTCGTGGGTGGTCTTCACCGGAGCGGAACATCTCTGTTAGCGGAAATCCTGGGGTCCAACAGTCAAGCGTCCGAGCTTACCGGCACTGGTGTCCACGAAGATGAAGGCCAGCACCTACAGAGCGTCTACACACCATTAAATGACCTTTCGGGCAAGATGAAGGGGCCGGGAAAGTTTGCCTGGAACCCTGAGGCCCATATGACTGAGCGCGATGCAGCCGTTCCCGCGCAATTGGCATCGTCTCTCTTCTTTGACTGGTCGAGGTATTGGGATCTCTCTAAGCCGGTACTGGTCGAGAAATCCCCCGGAAACATGATCAAGGCGAGATTTCTTCAAACTGTCTTTCCGGAATCACGGTTTGTTTTCATCGTCCGCCACCCAGTCGCCGTCACATTAGCGACACGAAGATTTTCCGAAGTCTTCTATGCCCGGCTTGTACGCCATTGGGTCAGGGCGCATCACTTGATGCTTCAGGACGCCGAACACATCAAACATCTCCGGATCGTGCGCTACGAAGACCTGGTATCCAATCCTGAGCGGTTATTGCCTGAGCTAACCGAATTACTGGGATTGCCCAAAGAGGCACCGAAGACCGAGATCCGTTCGCAGATCAACTCAAAGTATCTCTCAGACTGGGCGACCCACGATACAGCCCACCGGCTCCTACGGGTCTATGCACGCGTAAAGCTGGAACGCCCTGCGTCCACTTTCGGCTACGACCTAAACGATGGGTCCGCATCCAATGCCGTGGATCCGAAAATAAGGCCGTATCTGCTACTTCCGTAGCCTGATTCTTAACGCTGACCCCCGAATGCGAGATCGGGAAGGATCAGCCAAAATTCCCGGGCGATCTCGGATTTTCCAATGTGTCGTATTTCGACCAAAATATCCACCATGAACTCCGTGCCGCTTTCCCCCAGCCTCCGCAGGCAGGCTCAGGGAATGGCAGGACTTGTCCAATACCGGAGGGACTCCATCGCCGCCCTGATCGCAGCCTACGGTCGGCGGGTCAAATATCCCACAGCCTCGGGCAAAGTCGCTTTTGTCATGGGTTGCGGACGCTCAGGAACTTCGATCTTGGGCGAGGCTCTCTCGTTGCATCCGGACGTTACATACCATCGGGAGCCACGCCCAGTCTGGCACCACATAGACAAACGGACCGCCATATGGGGATTCCTAAGCGCACCCGGCGTTCTTCCTTTGGAGGAGAGCGACTTCACCGGTAAACAAGAGCGACGGTTCCGCAGATTGCTGCTGCACGCTCCAACTGCATGTGTCGTCGAAAAGTCTCCCGAGGCGACATTCCGAATCGGATGGCTTATGCGTCTGGCTCCACAGGCGACATTTATCCACATAATTCGGGACGGAGCAAGCGTAATCCGGTCGATAGTCGCACTTTCCACTCAAAGCATTCCCCACGGACTTGCCAAGAGCCACAACCTTTGGTGGGGAATCGAAGACAGGAAATGGAGCGTTTTCGCCGAAGGAATACTTCCTACTCTTGGACTGGAAGCGGAGCCATGGCGGCTATCTCCAACCGAAAGAGCCTGCTGCGAATGGCTGGCGGCCATCGAATATGTAGAGAGATGGCAAGAACGCATGGGCCGTCAACTGACTACCGTCAGGTATGAAGACATGATTTCGGAGTCCCAAGTGGTCCTACCACAGATAGCAGCCGCAATTGGCTTGACGTCACCCGAGCATTGGGTCCGCGAAGCAGGAAACATTTTCTTCAAACCGACCCGACAGAGCAATTCTTCGATTCACCTTAGGCCAGAGCTGGCGCAGCGATTTAATCAAACCCAATTCCGATTGGGCTATGAGCCGTGTGCTCAGGTCGCGCGGAGCGAACACGAGGTCTTCGACCTCCGACCCGAGACTCTCTCCGCCTGGCAGGATGGCGAGGCTGAGCAGGCGGGCATACCGGAGCACAAGTCCACAGAATAGGCATGAGTCCTGTGGCTAAGTGAAGATGATCTCACCACCACCGGCGAACTTATAAAACTCTCCGACCGTGATGACATCCTTTACCTGAGGAATGAAGTCGTCTCTGCTCAAACCAAAAAGATCGACCGACGCCTTGCAGCCATACAGCCCGGCTCCAGTATCCGAGATCATTTCAATGAACTCCGGGATCGGAGGAATGTCCAAAGCCTCCATCTTCTTGTCCATGTATTTAGTCATCGCCAGTGAAACACCCGGCAACCCTCCGACGAGAGTCGGCAAATGAAGACCCGGATTGCCCACAGTTGCAATCTTGATCGCACCCTGGCGCTTCTTGTGAATAGCGTCCAGTCCGAAGAAGGTGAAAAAGAGGTTCGCTTCAATGCCCTCGGCACGTGCCCCGTTTGCCATAATTAGCCCGGGGTACACCCCTTCCAGAGAACCCTTCGAGATGATGATGGACACCTTCTCAATCTTCCCTTCACCGTTTGGCGAACCTGCCATCACTTTCTCCTTTATTCCCTTAGGCCAATTGCTGCGGATTGACTCAGATGCAACCGTGAGGCTTCGGGACGCCGGCGATC
>DAIDIS010000132.1 GCA_027451785.1 Acidimicrobiales bacterium | reverse complement strand
GCGGGCGGATTCGACCCAGGGTTTCCACACGGATTTGAAGACGTTGATCTTTGCATCAGAATGACCGATTGCGGGTGGCGATCGATTTTCGAGCCCTCAGCGAGGGTAATTTGCTCGGCTGTACCTGGCAGTGACGGTTTCGAGCTTCTGGGAGCTACATCCGGTCCTGATGCAGGAGCTGAAGCAGTACCCGCAGGAGGGGCCGGGGCCGGTCCCGACTCGTGGGTGGGCATATCATTGCGCCTCAATGCCAAGTGGGGAGAGAGGTTTCTACCTGCCTGATTCGCCTTATTGCAGGGATCGAGGGCGGGGGAGGACTGGCGGAGGGAGTGGGATTCGAACCCACGGTGACCTTGCAGCCACTACGGTTTTCAAGACCGTCCGATTCGTCCGCTCTCGCATCCCTCCGTCGAAGAGCTAATCACAGCGGTCAGGTAGCTGCAATCCGGGAGCGAAGGTCAGACACCCATGAGCTTGCCGCTTTCCAGGACTCTGTGGCTGCCTCACGAAGGGTGGAGGCACCTTCTCCCTCTGCTGGGTAGGAGCCCAGGAACTTAAGGTCTGCAAGCTCCGAACGAAGTGCAATGAGGGCGTCGGCCACAACTTCATCAGCGAGGTGACCCTGTAGTTCCACGATGAAGCAGTACTCACCGAGGGCCTTTTTGGTCGGTCGGGACTCCAGCTTGGTCAGGTTGATTCCCCGGGCGCTGAACTCGCCGAGGATTGAGTGGAGGTTTCCCGGTTGGTCAGCGCGTTGGAAGCAGACGATGGTTGTGCGATCGTGGCCGCTGGGAGCTGGAATTGTGTTTTTTGCTACTGCCACGAACTTGGTCTCGTCATCTGCGTGGTCTTCGATTGCCCGTTGCGCAACGACGAGACCGTACAAGGCGGCGGAGAGCTCGGGAGCAATGGCGGCCATTGCCGGGTCCTTGTTGTTGCCGACTAGGCGAGCCGCGTCCGCCGTTGAGTTGGCAGCGAGTATTTCCGCGTGGGGCAGCGCCTTTGATAGGAAGCGGCGGCACTGGGCACTTGCGTGAGGAAATGAAATAACGCTCTCGATATCCGAAAGTTCCGCCTCACCGAAAGTGAGCAGGTGAAGGTGAATCGGGATGATCACCTCGCGCTGGATAAACAGGTCGGTGTCGAACACCAATGCGTCGATAGTCGCGTTGACTGTGCCCTCGATCGAATTCTCCAGCGGCACGAATCCGACCGACACCTGTCCCTCGTGGGTGGCATTTAATACCTCTTGGACAGTGGTGAGGGGAATGAGCTCACACGCCGCCAAGTCGGCCTGTGTGAGAAGCGCTTCCTCGGTGAAAGTGCCTGGTGGGCCAAAAAAGCCTACCTTGGTAGTTGAAGTCAGCAGGTCCATACCAATAGGCAGGATAGTAAAGATCGTGGACGAACCCGCTCTGCGGAAGCTAATCGAGGCGATCAGGAGCGGGGAGACCACTCCTGACGAGGCCCTGAGCCATCTTCAGCGCCTCCCTTTTGCCGACTTAGGCTTTGCGAAGGTGGATCATCACCGTTCGCTGCGACAGAAAACCCCCGAAGCCGTCTATGGTCCCGGCAAGACACCCATCCAGGCCGCCCGGATCGTATCCGAGCTTGCCGCAGTAGAGTCCTCAAAGCCGATCGTTTTGACAAGAGCGAACCCCGAGCAATTTGAGGCTGCAGCCAGCGCGAACCCCGGTTGGGAAACTACCTTCTTGGATCCGTCCAGCGGTCAGGTCGTCAAGCGTGCGGACGACGATGAAACGGAGCTACGAAACGTAGTGCGGATCGTGGACGAAGCTGGGCCGATTACGGTTGTCTGGAGGAAGGCTCCTCAGGGCGACCGACGGGTCGCAGTAGTGACGGCGGGCACAGCCGACTTGGGGGTTGGCGCCGAGTGTATGGCGACCTTGGAGGCCAATGGGGTTCGTACGAAGCTTTTTGCTGATTGCGGTGTTGCCGGGGTTCACCGGCTGCTTGAGCACTCCGGCGAGATCCTCGGAGCGGATGGCGTAATTGTGATTGCAGGAATGGAGGGAGCGCTTGCCAGCTTGGTCGGTGGCATAGCTGCCGGCCCAGTGGTGGCCGTTCCTACGAGTGTCGGCTACGGGTCTGGGCTGGATGGGGTGACGGCTCTTTTGGCGATGCTGTCGTCTTGTGCCTCCGGCATCTCGGTCGTGGGTATAGACAACGGATATGGCGCAGCTTGCGCAATGGCTCGGATACTGCTGTAGGCAACTGGATGGGATCACCGGTGGATGTCGGCCCGAAGCCAGACTTAGGCGGCGACGGCTTGCCGAGAACTCGCACGGTTGCCTGGTTCAACTGCTTTGCCGGGGTTGCCGGCGACATGGCACTCGGAGCGCTTGTTGACGCCGGATTGCCGATTGAGGACCTTCAAGATGAGTTGAAGAAGCTGAACCTGCCGGGTTGGTCGATCAAGGCCGAGAAGGTGAGCCGCTCCTCGTTAATGGCAACCGACATCAAGGTTCTAGTGAGCGAGGAAAGCACCCCGAGCCGATCTTGGCGCACTATCCGAGAGCACATCGGCGGATCAGCATTGACGCAGAGCGCCAAGAGCAGGTCGCTAGGGGTTTTCGAGCTTCTTGCCCGAGCGGAGGCGGTGATTCACGGAGTTGATCCTGATGACGTGCACTTCCATGAGGTCGGTGCGATCGACTCGATCATCGACATTGTAGGTACTGCAATCGCCCTTGACCTGCTGGGTGTCTCCGATGTCTTCGTGACGCCGATCCCGAACGGTTGGGGCTCGATCGGCACATCGCACGGACGCTACCCGAATCCCTCACCGGCCGTGGGTGAGCTATTGAAAGGTGTTCCCTCCTACGGGGTGGACGTGCCGATGGAGCTTTCGACCCCGACAGGGGTTGCGCTGATGGTTTACCTGGCCACGGATTCCGGTATGTCCCAAAAGACAATTTCCAACCGGGCTGCAAGGTTCGGCCCCATGCCCGCAATGGAAGTTACCGGTGTCGGATATGGCGCTGGAGATCGCGACACCGAAGGATCGCCGAACTGCCTTCAGGTTGTGATCGGAAGGGCATTGGTGGATCCGAATGGGGGAGAGCCGCCAGTCATCGCCCCGGATTCCCTGGGAGGCACTTATGAGACCGTGGTCTTGTTGGAATCGAACCTCGACGATGTTACGGGCGAGCAATTGGGATACTGCATCGAAAGGCTAATGGGCATTGGCGCTCTGGACTGCTGGGTTGCGCCTGTGACGGGCAAGAAAAGTCGTCCGGCGTTCGTATTCAGCGTCCTTTGCTCCGTCGGGTCGGTCCGAATGATGACAGAGGTTGTCGCCAAGGAAACGGGAACCTTGGGAATACGGGTTTCCCATAGAACCAGGTGGGTGTCGGATAGAACCCTCGGCGAGTCATCCTTCGGGGAGCACGTGGTCCGTCTCAAGCAGGGCCAATTCGGCGTGAAAGCGGAGTTCGACGATGTGTCGGCGGCGGCCAAGTCCACCTCGAAGACATTCCGTGAAGTGAAGGCCAAGGTGGAACGCGAGACCGATCGGCGAAGCTGAGCGGCGTCAACCGTGAGACGCGGGTTGTGAGCCGAGTGGCGTCAGCCGTGAAATTCCTAGCCCAACACGTTTGGCGGCGGCGGTGCAGGTACTGAGAAGGTGAGCGTATCTTCGGTATTCGCAGAGGAAACCTGCCCCGCTACGGGAGTGACCGTCACCGTCAGCGTTGTTGACGTGCTGTAGTTGAGATTTAGTGCAGGGAAATCAACATCACTTTCGCGGCCTGGGCTTACTGCTGTAGTTACGGTCGATTGCTGAGTATTCCCGGTCGAGTCCTTGAGCTGAATTCCCACGCTTACGTTGCTCTCTTCGACGTTCCCGGTGTTCTTTACAACTGCCGATACTGTGATGGTTGTCGAACCCGCCAGTACGGGCAGCGAGTTGGACGGTCCTACGACGGGCTGAGGATTGGTATTGACGGTGACGAGCTCGACTTGGTGGGAAATTGCCAGGCTGCCGGATGACTCAATTGCGGAGACCAACTCGCTTACACCCAGCGCTCCCCATGCTCCATTTGGATCACCCCAATTCGGCGTAGGCAGCCGGAATCGCTTCGAAAGAGGGGCCGGGATGGACGCAAGAAAGGACTCGTAGGCGCTGTTGCCCTGGTAGTAGGTGGACCCGGTGCCCACTAGTTGACTTGCAGCCGAGCTGTTGCCCATCCCGTCGAGTGCTTGGCTGATGGCACTCTCCAGCTGGTGAGTGGCTTGGTCCCATTGAGAGAGTGCTGACGTTAGCGAGCTGGTCCGAAGAGATGTTCTTCCCACGATTGCGGCCGTATCAACCTGGGACTTTGCATTATCCATCGAGTTGGCAAGATTGGTTAGCGTGGTAATGAGTTGTAGCCGCGTCATTGAGGGCGCGGACGCGAGTACCGTTCTGACGGCTTGCGAGGCCGAGGCCACATTCGATATAACGGGCTGAATTTCGCCTAGGTAGCTGATCTCGGCTTCCCGTAATGCGGCCCCCTTGAGCGGCCGGGAAGAGATGTAGGTGCCCCCGACGATGACAAGGCTGGCAACTATGGCCAGCGCGATCGTCTTGTGGCGCCCGATAGAAGACAAAAACATCCCCCAAGACCATAATCGCGACAACGAATCTGAATGTCGCAAGTGTTTTCACGCCATTGGAAGATTGCCCGCGCCGCCTTACCATCAACTATTGGCACCGAAATGCCGAGTTTTCAGATGTTGGGTTCCGTCTGTTGTAGCCAGGTTTGTAGCCGGGCAGAACAACAGGGAGATGACCAGGAGGTATGGCCCCGACCATGGACGGCAGGAGACCCTGAGGAATGAGCCTCTTCAGGCGCAGCAGTGAACTGAAGGTTGTGTGGCCCCGGGAGGGAGCGTTCGGCTCTGTGCTGGGGCTGACACCTGGCCAGCGCGGCATGGAGGCCAAGGTAAGGGCTTTCGACGCAACAAGGTACCTGCTGGTGATCCGCTGCCCCATCTACAAGGGTGAGTCCTTTGTCGGTGAGATCGGCTCGAAGATGATTTTTTCCTATACGGATGCTCGTGGCCAGCATTACATCCCAGCCGTGTTGGCCAAGCTGGTTGAAGAAGACGTACCGATGTGGGTCCTTCAGGTCACGGGCTCATCCAGGACCAAGCAACTCAGAAATCACGTTCGGGTACAGACGATCGGGGAGATGTCGTTGCTCCACAATGGCATGTCCAAGAAGGCGACGATGCTCGATATTTCGGAGGGCGGGATGAGGTGTGCGGTGTTAGGCCAGGAAAAGATCGTCCTGGGTGACATCGTTACCGTTTCGGTGAATCTGGGCAGCGAGATGATCAGCTGTCACGCCAAGGTTGTGAGGGTCGACTCAAGGGACCCGAGGCGTGTCGAGCTCGGGACCCAATTCCAAGACATTGAAGACCGGGACCGCGAGTTCATCCGTAAGTACCTTTTTGAGCTGCAACTCAAAGAACGCAAATTGCGCCAGATCAGCTAGTGTCCGGCAAAGGAAGGTCCTGGGCTTATGTGGACCTTGCCCTTGCAGGGAATGCGACTTCGTCGGTCAGTTGACTGAAGGGTCCACGGGGAAGGACGCAAGCATTGATAGCTTCCCCCCTTGGCGCCTTAGGACCTTCTCCCAGAGCATCTCCGGCTCAGGGTCGAACACGTCGTCGTCGTGCAGATGGACGACAAACCAAGCCCCGCTGGCGATCTCGTCCTCCAGTTGTCCGCCGCTCCAACCGGCATGCCCGACGAATATTCGGGTATCCCTTACGTAGGGTTCGGCCTCTTGAGCAGAGGCGGAAAGGTCGATGGTTCCGATGCTGCTGCCGAAGCTCTTTTTCGAGAGGGGTAGCCACCACTCTGCGTCAGGCAGATCGTCAACTCCTTTGAGACGGGCCAGCCCGATTGCGGAGTCGGGTGCAACCGGCCCCCCAAAGAAAACCACCGACGGACTGCTCGCGCACCGGTCCCACCCCGGCAAGGGCTCTTCAACCGGCATCTCGCTGGGCCGATTGATCACGACACCCATAGAGCCGCCTTCACTGTTTTCAAAAAGGAGCACAACCGTCCTGAAAAAATTCGGGTCGGTAAGCATCGGCGAGGCCACCAAGAGGCGGCCGGTAAGGGACTCTTCGGTTTCTTTCCGGTTAGAAGATTTGAACTCTATGAACTATATGTATACATGCAGCCTACGGTGCTCGCAGGTATATTCCGGCACTGCGGGCAACTAGACAATCCAGGGGATGATCATTTGAGCGAGAAATCCGGGGTCGCAGTTGTATTCCCAGGTCAGGGGTCGCAGAGACCGGGAATGGGAGTTGCCTGGCAGGAGTGTC
>DAIDIS010000131.1 GCA_027451785.1 Acidimicrobiales bacterium | reverse complement strand
GATAATGACGCCTTAAAGGCGTTGGCGACTTTCCCCGGCGATCACCCCTACCAACGAATTCGAAAGCTATTGATCACGGCCGGAGACAAGAGCCTGATTTCGAAAGAGCAAGCAAACAGGATTCACCAACGTATGCGCCGGCTCGGCTTCTGGGATCGGCAGATGCCCTATCCTGGCGTGTAGCACTCAGTCTTAGGTGCGGTCGGGCCGTGAGAACCACCGTGAGAACCAAAACGATTTCTAAGCCGGTTTCGGATGGATAAGGGCGGTCAATCCAAGGCAGTTCCGTCGCCACATAAATCCTGCTCATTAGGCATTTCCGGGCAGTTTCGGTAACTAACGGAAATCGGCGGCAATGCCTCTATTTGGACCTACGGATCAGAAGGTTGGGGGTTCGACTCCCTCCGAGCGCGCCAGATATGGGCAGGTGGGGGCCTGCGATGGCGGAAGCGATTCGGCGGGGAGTTGGTTTTGGCACAGAATTGATACAACGGGTTTGGCACTGGACCAACGAAGCGAGATCGATATCTATTTGCCTCGGCCGAGTTCCATACCAGTGGTCGGACCAATAAGGAAAGGGTATCTTGACCATTCGCACGAATTTTCTTCGGGGGCCGCAGTTAGCCATTGGTCTCCTCGTCGTTGCTCTCGTGGCTTCAAGTTGTTCTTCGCGCAAAGCCGGTTCCAGTGCGCCATCGACACCGCAGGCCACGGTGCAGGCCTACTACCGGGCTGTAGCCGACCACGACGTGGCGGCAGCAATCCCGCTATTGCAGCCGTCGATGCAATGGACACTACGTGCGAGCGACAGCGACTTTGTCAACGTCGCGAATCTGAATCTAATCAGCGTGAGCAAGGGCGTATCGATGCCCGGGGCCGTCACCGATACCGCCTACGAAGACATTGTCCAAGTAGATGCTCTTTACTACGCCGCCTATAAGCAGGTGATTACGTCCATTTCCGGCAAGCAAGTTAGGTTCATCTATGTGGGCCGCCTCCACGGCACAGGACCATGGCAAATCCTAAGCATCGGTACCGGTCCCTAGCCGGACCTGGAAGCTCCCCGAATCAGCTCTGCCAACTTGGTGGCAGCCGACCTGTCCGGCTCCTCCACCCGGTGTTGATAGATGTCCTGGGTAATCCGGGTGCTGGAATGGCCCAGCCTGTCGGCAAAAACCTTTCAGTCCATACCAACCCTCAGCATTGCGGTTGCATCCCAGTGCCGAGTGTCATGAAGGCGGATATGGGGAAGTCCGGCTTCTCGGACTGCCCTTGCGAATCGCTTGGTGACGTACTCGGGTATCAACGGCCTGCCGATCTCGTCGGTAAAAATGTGGCCGTCTCCTTGCCAGAAACCTGGAGCGCAGTCGGCTTCTTCTTTTCGCTGCCTGGTTTGGAGGGTCCGAAGGACCTCTAAGGTTTCGTCGTCAATACCGACCCGCCGCAGACTCGAAGCCCGTAACGACGAATAGCGGGACTTCCGTTCTTTCCGACAGTGATCGCTACACCTATAGCTGGTGGACACCTCGAATGCGACTGTGGCTTAAGTCGCTGTCGTTGGACACGCTAATGGGGTTCCGCGGCGGAATGGCAGCCCCTTTTGAACGGACCGCTCCTCGACAAACTCGAATCTTCAACGAAGGCCTGTCGAAATGCACGGGCCACCCGCTCATTGGCGATTTACCGAGGCTCGCATCACCTTCTGGAAATTTGGCGATCGTGTCCCGACCTACCGATGCGTTTGCAACACCAATCCCATAAGGCCTCTCCCTCCATATCGGGAGGGAGAGAGGTGCGGGTCCAAGGCAGGTAATTTTCCCTTCGTTGACGCCTGTCAAACCAGAAACCGTTTTCCAGCCCGCTCCGCCCCATCACCGAATTTTGAGTCACCTCGGAGCGGGCTGCACCCGCAGCCAACCAGACAGCAGTATCCGCACCCTCTTCCGGCCTGCGCAAAAGCGGTCCGAGCCGCTCGAATGACGGAAGTCCACTTGCCAACCCTGGCGTATCCACCCAACCTGGATGGACTGAGTAGCTGGCCACTCCCTTTCTGGACCACCGACGTGCCCACTCGCGTGCCATCACCACCTGAGCGCGTTTAGCTCTTGCATACGCTCTGACTCCGTCGTATTGGTCGGCCTCCATCTCAAGGTGCGCCAAATCGAACCGTTCGGTGTACATGCCACCTGAGGACATCGAAACGATGACCGGATGGGAGGCACTCCAGAGTAGCGGCGCCAGCAACTCGGTAAGCCGGAACGGGCCTAGCACCTGTGTCGCCACTGTAAGTTCCACTCCTTCCGAAGACTTTGAAAAGTTGCGCAAGAGGGCACCGGCGTTATGAACGATGCCGTCCAGGCGGGTACGCTCCGAACGGAACCTGGTCGCGAATTCGTTAATGGACTGACCTTCCGCCATGTCGGCGATAGCACTCTCGCCTAAGCCCCCTGCACTTCGAATGAGCTCAACTACATGATCAGCGCGTTCTTGGCTGCGGCCCACGACCCAGGCTTCGGCTCCAAGTTTCGCCAGAGCTACCGAGATCGCCGCGCCGATTCCCGAGGTTCCCCCGGTGACAATGAAAACCTGCCCATCGAGACGAGGCGGGTTCAACCAGTGCTGTGTGGACCGGCGGGCGAGGAACCCAATACGGCTGAAGCTACCTACGATCGCTAGCTCCAAGAGGGCATCCAAGGCGCGCGCCAATATCGGTCCCGATACCAGTCCGGACAAATCCCGCCGCCTTGGGTAAGGCAGCGATCGTCCACGCACCGCAGCATCTTCCCGGATATTCCCTGACAAAAGTCCTGTACTCACGATCCTAATTTAGTGCTAAATTCATTTAGAGCCAAAAAAGTAGCTCTCATCAATCACCCATCGGCCCCAGCAGTACCTAACCGCAGCGAGGGGAACTCAAACTTTGCGTATAGCCATCGTCGGTACAGGAATTGCAGGCCTTACGTGTGCTCACCTTCTGGGGTATCGCCACGATGTCACCGTTTTCGAAAAGGATCATCGGCCCGGCGGACACGCCAACACGGTTACGGTCAACATCGGAGGCGAACGCCACGATGTAGACACAGGGTTCATCGTTTTCAATCAACAGAACTATCCGGGTCTTGTTCGCCTATTCCGGCGGTTGGGCGTTCCCGTCAAACCTTCGGAAATGAGCTTTAGCGTTTCCGACGAAATCAGCGGCCTGGAGTGGAGAGGCACATCTCCGCAGACTGTGTTCGCTCAATCGAAGAACCTTGTCCGGCCGGAATTCCTGAAGATGCTCAAAGGTGTCGGGAGCTTCAATCGAACAGTGCGTCGCCTCCTATACGAGGGAATGACCGATTCGCTCACATTGGGAGAGTTGGTGGAGCAGGGCGATTGGTCGCCAAAGGTGGTCGACTGGTATCTCAAGCCGATTGTCTCCGCGATATGGTCAGCTCCTCCCAGCCGAGCCCTGGACATGCCTGCGCACACTTTTGCCAGATTCTTTGAAAACCACGGCCTACTCAGGTTGGGGGCCCAGCCACAATGGAGCACCGTCGACGGCGGAGCTCGAATCTATGTTGAGAAGATCCTCGCTCCCTTGGGCAACCGAGTTAGGTTGGGGACATCCGTCACCAAGGTCACCCGTATCGCAGGTGGCGTCGAGATCCTCTCGGCAGGCCGCGGTCCAGAGACCTTCGACCACGTTATTCTTGCGTGCCACAGCGACCAGGCGCTGTCCCTCTTGGGCGACCCCTCTCAGGCAGAACGCGAGATTTTAGGCTCAATCCGCTACCAGCCGAACGCCGCGATACTCCATACCGATGCCACTTACCTTCCAAAGGCGCCTAGAGCCAGAGCCAGTTGGAACTACCGGCTATCTGGTACCTC
Source organism: Acidimicrobiales bacterium (assembly GCA_027451785.1). Classification (GTDB taxonomy): domain Bacteria; phylum Actinomycetota; class Acidimicrobiia; order Acidimicrobiales; family JAKAVM01; genus DAIDIS01. Next base: position 3,072 of record DAIDIS010000131.1, on the reverse strand, counting down.
CGAGCGCGCAACGCCCACCTACCATCTCAACCGCCTCCAGTCGATCGATTCGCAACACGAAATCTGCGTAACCCTCAACCCCGTAGTGCCGATCCCCGAACAGCATGTGATCGGAAACTTCGAATACGCTCACCCGATTCTCGACTTCGGGGCCACGAGGGCACAGAAGCGATATTCCGAGATCAGTGGGCATCAATCGACTTCGTATTGCGGTGCCTACTGGGGGTATGGCTTTCATGAGGATGGGCTGCAAAGTGCTCTGCGGGTCTGTCGTGAATTCGGCGGTGTTTTATGACCAGTAACGGTAAGCGTCTTGCGGCAGGGATTGAAATTAAATGAAAAGCGCCCTTTACGAAGGAATTATCACGCACCATAGGCGAGAACCGGTGGAACACCGCTTCTCCTACAGGATCGCACTTCCGTTACTGCATTTAGATGAGGTGGAGGAAGTCTGCGCCATGCACCCGCTATGGTCGAACGGGCATCCGAACATAGTCTCGTTCCGGTCTCGGGATTACTTGGGCGACGGATCTGAGCAGCTACAAGCCACGGCGCGAGGGCTCGCGCAGGAGACCTTGGGCATCAGCCCTGAAGGCCCGGTCGCCCTATTAGCCCACCCTCGAACGATTGGATGGCTGTTCAACCCGATATCCCTCTTCTACTGCTACAACAGCTCTGGCACGGATGTAGAAGCTCTCGTCTGTGAAGTCACGAACACGCCCTGGCACGAACGCCACATTTACGCAGTGGGTGGTCCAGGTACTCACCGTTTCGGCAAGGCAATGCACGTTTCGCCCTTTCTCGGCATGGACATGGAGTACGAGCTGGAATACGAGCCGCCGGGCACGAATCTGTCGGTCACAATGCGCAACGTGCGGGGAAATGAAGTCCTGTTCTCGGCTGCCATGCGCCTTAAGAGAACTGAGCTCGACCGTGCAGCCCTTGGAAAGCTCATCTTCTCCTACCCGTTCACCACCATGCGTGTATCTGCCGGTATCTACCGGCAGGCGTTCGCTCTGTGGCGGGCCGGCGCAACCTTCGTCCCTCATCCAAGAAAGTCCGAAAGCGGTGATGGGGGCACAAGTCAACCAGGGAGCCTGGGTCATAGAAATGGAGGAAAGAGATGGTGACCGATATCCGGGCACTGAGACCGATTGGACTGGATCCGGGTGCTGTATATGTCGGCGCCGAGCAAGGAAGGGGCGATGACCGCATTCCGGCAAGGCTTTCCAAGGCTGCAATAGGCCAATTGGGACGGCTGCTTACTTGGGGCAATATCGTCCTGGAAGATGGTTCCGGCCTGAAAAGCTTCGGCCATGGCGAGCCTTCCGTCAGGGTCCGGATTCACGACCCCCGCGCCTACAGCGCGTTCCTACTCCAAGGATCGGTGGGTATGGGACAAAGCTATATCGACCGGCTGTGGGACTGCGACGACTTGACCGGGCTAATGAGGATACTCGTACGCAACCGCGGGCGACTCGGTTGGGCGCGAGACACCTTGGGCCACCAAACCGCCATTTTCACCGACCCGCTGAGGCGTCTGAGACGCCGACCTCCGAGCTCGGATCACCGGTACGTGCGGGCGCACTACGACATCGGCAACGAGTTCTTCTCATTGATGCTGGACCCTACGATGAGCTACTCCTGCGGGTACTTCGCCAATTCCCGGGTGTCGATGGAGGAGGCGTCGGTCGCCAAGATGGACCGATTATGCTCCAAGCTCGGCATCTCGTCCTCCGACCATATCCTGGAGATCGGCAGCGGATGGGGAGGATTCGCCATTCACGCCGCCGAGAAGATCGGCTGCAGGGTGACTACGACCACCGTATCCGTTGAGCAGTACGACTTCGTCTCCAAACGCGTGGCAGACCTCGGCATATCCGACAGAGTGACTGTTTTGCAGGAGGACTTCAGAAGACTCAGCGGACAATACGACAAGCTGGTCTCCATCGAGATGATCGAGGCGGTCGAATGGCGTCAAGTCGGGACATTCTTTCGCAAGTGCTCGGAACTCCTCCGACCGGAAGGGCTGATGGCCCTGCAGGCGATAACAATCAACGACCACAGCTACGACAGGGCCAAGTCTCACAAGGATTACATCAAGGCCTTCGTCTTCCCCGGGAGCTGCCTCCCATCTGTCGCCTCGATAGCCGGGGCCGTTTCACTGACCGACCTCCGCATCGTCGGACTCGAAGACATCGGCCCGCACTACGCAAATACTCTTAGGAGATGGCAGGGACAGGTGAACCGGAATCGAGACAAGATCAAGTCCCTCGGCTACGACGAGCGTTTTCTGCGACTCTGGGACTTCTATCTGTCCTACTGCGAGGCGGGGTTTGTTGAGCGTCACGTGAGCGACGTACAGGTCGTCCTGACAAAGCCGCTTTGGCGCCCGAGGCCGGCTGAGCTTTACGTTTCTTGAGCAAATCTTCCACAGCTCCCACGACGTCCTGTGCGACCGTTCCAGTCCAGCTCGCCGACCCAAGAGCGATGGCAGAAGCTTCGTCTCTAACCGCTGCTCCGCCGACCAGGATGTTCGCGCCCACTATCCGTCGGAGGGACCTCACAGTCTCTTCGATGGACTGCTCCTGGCCCCCTGCGGTGACGGAGAGGAGCACACATATCGGATTTTCCCGCTCGGCGGCGGCGGCAAACGATTCCGCAGGTGTGTCGGCACCGAGCTCGACCACCTCGAACCCTGCAGCCCGAAGATGATCGGCAACTATCGTTCCGGGGATATCGTGCCGCTCTCCTGCCACCGCTCCCAACACCACCGTTCCTCGCTTGCGCCCAGGGCGCGCGAAACGAGGACCGAGCCTCCCAAGGATTCTCCTTGCAACCGAGGCCGAACGATGCTCGTCTGCGACGGTGAATCGCCCGCTCTCCCATCCGTCTCCGACCGCTTCAAGCGCAGGCGCCAGAAGCTGCGTATACACCTCCTCCGGGGTTGCCCCAGAAGAGAGAGCGGATTCCACCACCTGCCATACCCCCGCCTCATCTCCCGCTACGAGCCTGTCAAGCATCCGGCTGGTGGCCCAGGACTTTCTCGGTGAGCCCTTTCGAACATTCGCC
>DAIDIS010000130.1 GCA_027451785.1 Acidimicrobiales bacterium | reverse complement strand
AGCGTCTAGGTGCCGAAAGAATTATTCTCATGGGGCACCACAAGGACCGGACCGACTTGGGACTTCATTTCGGCGCGACCGACATTGTTTCGGAACGGGGTGAGGAGGCGACCGAGAAGGTGCGGGAGCTGACCGGTGGTGACGGTACTCATCGGGTCCTCGAATGTGTTGGCCTGAGGGATGCCTTCGAGACCGCCTTGGCTGTGGTCCGCGACGGGGGCACTATAAGCAGGGTTGGAGCTCCGCAATACCGTGAAGTCCCAATGGATTTCGGCGTGTTCCTTAGGAATGTCACCCTCACCGGAGGTGTAGCGCCGGCCCGAGAGTACATTGAAGAGCTACTCCCGGACGTGTTGGTAGGAAATATCGAGCCGGGCCTCGTGTTCGACTTGACCGTTGGCCTGGATGATATGCCGATGGCTACGAGGCGATGGCTGAACGGCAGGCGCTAAAGGTACTGGTGCGGCTTTAGTTGGCCGTGGAAGACGAATAGGAGAAGCTAAGTGGAAATTCAAGCCAAGCAAGCCACCGCAAAGGGCTCTGCGGATTGGTTTACCGGAGACGTATATATCGATGCGATTGCGCGAGGGCAGGAGCCATCTCGCCTAAATGTGGCCGCAGTGCACTTCACCCCGGGCGCTCGGACTGCTTGGCATTCCCACCAAGGGGGACAGACTTTATTTGTGACTGAGGGAAAAGGACTGGTGCAGTCCCGGGGCAGCGCAATAGTCCCGATTTCCCCCGGTGATGTCATCTACACACCCCACGGGGAGGAACATTGGCATGGAGCGGCACCTGACCACTTGATGACTCACCTAACAATGACCGAAGGGGACCCGAGTTGGGGCGAACACGTGAGCGACGAGGAGTATCACGGTCGATAGGGCGAAAGCGGATGGCGACGCGGAAAGTTGGGCCCAATGCTGTCCGGCGCCGATTTTGGATGATTCGGTCATCAAAGACTAAACGGAAACCGGCGGCCTTTTGATTGTCGCGATCTGCCCGAACTTTCTCTTGCTTATCACCGAGATAAGGGCTAGGTTCGTCCTCAAGTGATTTGGCGTCCACTTGCGGGGCATTCCGACTTCCGATTGGGCTTCTACGCGCTGTTTTATCGAAGTTCGAGATGGGTTGCCGACCCTTCGGACAATTGAGCGATTTGGCCGATTTCCCTGCTGGTTCGACATGGGTGATCGGAACTGGAAAGGAACGAAGAGTGACCCTAATTCATAGATCGGTGCTCCGAGCAAGGAGATTGGCCCGGGGCGCCTTGGCAACCATTGTGGCGTCGGTGGCGGGGATTGGAATGACGGCCGGAATTACAGCCGGTCAGGCATTTGGCGCTCCTTCAGGGACTATTCAAAACCTATACCTACACATAACATCCCCTTCAGGCTTTCTTCCCCAAGCAGGACAGAAAGCTCAAAGGTACGTTTTCGACTTCAGCACCTCGCCCACCGGCGCATTGGCAGCCGGGACAGGGACGATTACCCTTACCACGGCACCGGGGACCAATCTCGGCGGCAACAACTGCCATACAGCGTCTCCGGGACAGCAACAGGAAGGATTGACCATAGTCGATAGCACCTCCGTGCCGTATCAGGAGGCATCGCTACCGTGCCTCCAAGGAAGCACGGCGACCTATGCAGTGCCGTTTGCAATAGCTGCCGGTGACGATGTCGAGATTGTCGACTATTCAGTGACCAACGCCCCGACCCCGGGTTCCCATACGGCTTCGGTATCATCCTCCTCGGATTCGGCGGCATCCACAACCTACAATCTCTCAATTCCCGGCGTACCGCAGATCGGCGTTGGGGTCACTCAGGTTTATGGATATTTCTGGGTGCTCTGGAATTGCGGAATTCTGAGGAATGCAGCTGCGTGCCCATGAGGACCTGCTTCCCGAAGATTCAAGACTCAGCCGGAGTTTCGTCTATTCGACGCTCCCCTATGGTCGGTCGGCGACCGGCGAGTTGTCTATTTTCAGCTGCACTCGTTATTGCAACCTCGATTGGTATTCAAGTCGGCCAAGCTTTTGCTGCTCCGTCTGGGACAATTCAGAATTTCAGGATGCAGTTCATGACCAACAATTGGCCATACACCCCTCAAATCGGAGGTACCAATCAGGAGTACGAATTCTACTTCAATCCCTCTTCAACTGGGGCGCTGGCTGCCGGGACAGGGACGATTACCCTTACCACGGCGCCGGGGACCAATCTCGGTGCAAACAATTGCTCAAATCCGGCTCGCCCTCAAGGTCCCTATGTCGAGGATCAATCCGTTTTCCCATTCGAGAAAGCCTCGATCCCGTGTACTCAGGGCAACACCATGACGTTCACGGTGCCTTTTTCGATTGCCGCCGGGGACCAAGTCGCGGTCGTTGACTTCTCGGTGAGCAACCCGTTGACAACCGGACCCCTGACGGCTTCGGTTTCCTCTTCGGCGGACGGACCGGCAACCACTACGTACAAGCTCGCAGTGCCAGGAGTCCCTCAGGTGATCGGGACCATTACTGGGGTAATAGCTCCGATCGTTGTCCTTTGGGACTGCTTTATTTTGAAGACCCCGGGTTGTAACTGATCGAGGGACGAGAGCGCGGCGACCGTAGGAACAACGCACTCTAGCCGGTCCGGGCTGGGATAGGCGTGAACGGAGCCAGTGATAAAGGCTGGGACGACCTCGATAACCTGGAGCGTTCATCGCTGACGGTAGTGCGCTAGTTCAACAGCAACCGGCTTCACGGCCACTGCAGAAGGATCGCTCCT
>DAIDIS010000129.1 GCA_027451785.1 Acidimicrobiales bacterium | reverse complement strand
TGCCAGGAAGCCGAGAAAGATTCCCCACATCGTCAACTCGCGTAGTCCCAGACGGCGGCCGACGTGCAGCAGTTCGGACACGACGTATAAGATGGAACCCGCGGCCAGGGCCAAGCAAAGTACGAAAACCGCGGGAGATTTTAGGCTATAGCCCAGAAGCGTGCCCAGGAAGGTTGGGCTGCCTCCGATGATCCCGGCCAGGCCGAGAAAGGCCCAGGATGGGCGGGGGCCATACGTCAATGGTGCGGCGATTCCAAAGCCTTCTGTCATGTTGTGCAGTCCGAACCCAATGATCAGAAACGTTGCGAGGGCGAGTGCACCGGATCGCGATGCCTGGCCGATCGCCAATCCTTCGGAGAAGTTGTGCAGCCCGATCCCAATCGCAATCATCATGGCCAGTTGAAACGGCGTAGCCTCGTCTCCAAGCTTGGGGCGCCGAATGAAGGCGCGGTCGAAGTAATCAAGACCGAGTAGACCCAAACCGAAACCACCGACGAATAGAATCAACAAGGTGAGAAACTCATCCGGGTTTCCTTTCCCGTGACCAGGAAGTTCCCGCTGGGGCGAATTGCGTGCCACGTGCCCCGTCCACCTCAGTCCACCGTGGTTCGCTGGAGGATCAGCGGCGATTCGAACCCAGTTTCCAATGGCCGAGAGGCCCGATCTGGTATTGATGTCGGTGAAGTTGCCCCTGACGGACGTATTCAGGCGATTGTTCGTTTCCATTCCGTGGAGAGTGCCGAGAGCCTTGAGGAGTCTTTGCGACATCGTCACTGTTCGCGGTGACCTCTCTACGATTACCCGAGATGCGAGATTCACCTTTCGGGTGGCTCGGTCCGCTGCCTTTCCCGTGGAGTTCCATCATTGGATTGCCTCCTCTTTCCACTCTCCGCCTTGGGTTAGCTGAGTACCGAAAATCGGTCGTTGCATGACGCGCCTGCGGTTGCTACCGGTTTGCTACCGGGACGCGGTGAGAGTACCTGGAAACGATGGGTTCGGTGGTGTGGGTGGACGAAAAGTGGCGGAATCTCGGGAAAGTTTTGCACGCAGTGGAAGTTATAAGCACAGTAAGTCCCCGACATCGCTCTTAAAATCCGCCGCCTGATGAAGGCATAGGGGTTCGAGTCCCCTCCCCGGTACCTGGAAATTGGCGTTTGCTAACCGTTTGCTAACGGGTCTCGTCGCCCTCCTTTGTCGTATCTTCGGCTGGTCGACGGAGCATCTCGCCAAGCTTATCGGCGGTATCGCGTTGGAGGGTTTTGGAAACGTGCGAGTAGAGATTCAGAGTGATGCTGATCGTACTGTGGCCCAGTCGCTCGCTGACGACCTTCGGATGAACGCCCGCCGTCAGGAGTAAAGTGGCGCTGGTATGCCGAAGATCGTGGAGCTGGATGCGCGGCAGGCTTGCACGCTGACAGGTCTGTCGGAAGACGCGGCGAATTGGATGCTCACCAATAGGCTCACCCACCGGCCCCGGGAACACCAGATCATTGTCTTTCCAGGCGGATTCGAGACGGCGGCGCGTTTCGGCCTGGCTCTCCTTATGAATGCGGAGTATCCGAACGGCTTCGGAATCCAGGACGATGGGACGCCTGCCAGCCCGACTTTTCGCGCCTTTGACGACGATACCAACCTTGGGAAGGCGGTAAATCGTCTGCTGGACGGCCAGTGTTCCCCCGTCGAGGTCGATGTCACGCCAACGCAGGCCCACCATCTCGGGCAGGCGCAGTCCACCGGTCATCATCAGGTAGAAGAACGTCTTCCAGAAAATCCCCTCGGATTCCCCGGCTTCAAGGAAAGCAATGGCTTGCTTTCGGCTTGTCGAAGATAGGCTGCCTTCCTTCCCATCTCGCCGTGGTGCCTCGCGGAGCTTCGTATGCCAGCTTGCGATCATTGCCGGTTTTAGGCGGTCGAGTTGGATGCGCCCTAAAGTAAAGCCAGACTCCGTTGGTTTAATCCAGCGCCGCTCGTTCTGCTTTGCGGTGCGAAATAGCTGATGGTGTTTGAAACAAAGCCATTGGGCGAATAGTCGCAGCAGGCAATGGTCTGCAAACTTGAGCGGTTTCCATGCCGCCGGTTAGCCTGGCTTTCCGAGATTCGTCCAGCGGAGCGGAGCTCCGTCGTAGCTCCAGTAGTTGCCCCGGCTGTCGATTCCGTAGAGGGTCGAGCGCATGCCCAGCAGGTCGGACATTGCCTCGCCGATCTGGCTCCAGCTCGTGCTATATGGCTGGCCGTCGTAGCGATACACGCACGAATTTGCCGGACTGAGCCCAAACAGCCCGATGCTTGTCGCCACGAACGTCGGGCCCGGGGAGCCGAGATACACCCAGTCTCCTGAAGACACGTTGTACCGCATTATGCTCTGCTTGAACTGACTAACGGCGTAGAGGTTATTACCTCCGCCAATCAAGTAGTCGGCACTTCCGAGGGAGACCTTGAGATATTTGAACACTGCCCCGTTCAAGGTAATCCACGGTTCGTTGTCGGCAACCACAGCGATGCCCACGGGGATTTGGTCAATTACCAAGGGAGGCAAATTATGGGCTACTGTGTCTGGCGTGGAGGTGCTTATAGGAAGTGGACGTTGCGGCTGCCAAGCGCCTCCGTCCCAAAGGAAGTACGACCAAGTCGACCACAGACGCGGCGCCTGTTGTACAAGATTCCATCCAATTGCGTACGTCCGAGGTTTCTCTCCGGCGCGGCAAGCACTGCTTCCCAGGAGGCGCCCTTTGCGATCATTACCGACCGGTGTTTCGCTCCATTGCCCGGGGGTCCCCTGGTAG
>DAIDIS010000128.1 GCA_027451785.1 Acidimicrobiales bacterium | reverse complement strand
CCGCTCCAGCCCAGCAAACTCCAAAAGCCGCCTTGCAATCTCCTTGGCAGCCCAGCCCTCCGCCATTGCACGAGAAACCACCTGCGCCCACTGCTCAGAGCTTTGCCCTGCCTTCCGTTCGGCTTTTTGGCTTTCCCCCTCGCTCGTCGTCTGCCGTCGCACCTCCTCCGTCGAGAGCTTGGCAATTTCTTCGTTAACCCGAGACTCAGCAAGCTGTAAGTAACCATCGTCTGTGTCGTAGCCGACAAAGTGCCGGCCTGCTCTGACGGCAGCTACGGCGGTGGTTCCCGAACCGGCAAATGGATCCAGTACCAAGTCGTCCTGGTATGTGTAGAGGTCGATGAGGCGGGATGGCAACTCGATCGGGAATGGGGCGGGATGGCCAACTCGGCTCGCGCTTTCCGCCGGAATCTCCCAGACATCGAGCGTGTTCTCCATAAACTCTTCCTTGGTCATGGTTGGCTTTGAGGGCAGCCCCCTACGCTGTCTGTCCTTTTCCGGTACGGCCCTTTCGAAGCGGCCCTTGCTCGCAATGACAACCCGCTCGGTTAGGTCGCGAAGGACAGGGTTTCCTGGTTTTTGGAAACTGCCCCATGCACATGAGCCGGATGAGCCCCTTTGCTTCAGCCATACAATCTCGCCTCTCAGCAGAAGCCTGAGGTCGTCTTGGAGGATGGCCGTCACGTCACCCGAAAGGGACCGATAGGGCTTGCGGCCGAGGTTCGCCACGTTCACAGCTATCCGACCGCCAGGCTCAAGTTTTTTGACACACTCGGCAAATACCTCGCGGAGCATCTCAAGGTACTCCATGTAGCTGGCCGGATCACCGTTGCCCCCCAGTGCCTCCTCGTACTTCTTTCCTGCGAAATAAGGCGGCGACGTGACAACCAGCGCAACGGAGTTGTCCGGGACCTCATCCATATTTCGCGAGTCGCCAAGGATGTGCTTATCGATTGAACGATATGGCGAGACTTCTTCGTCCGAAGATATTTCCGGAGCCTGAAACCTACGATAGAAGCCGGTGGAGTCGTGGCTTTCCCGCCTCGACACACCGAAAGCCGACGTGGAGGTGGGAGTGCGTTTCCGTGGGCTCACTTCCCAAGTCTAGGCACGCCGGCCATTCCGAGTGGGTCTTGCAGCGTAGTTCCCAGCGCTGGAGAAATCAGAGTGGCGATGGAAATTCCCAGCACAATCGTTCAGCTGATCCTTCGGCTACCAAATTTTCACTCCCGCTTTCCCTTTTGTTCGCTTCCGGTTTATTCACTAGTGAAAACCTCCTCTGAGATGAAGCAGACTTCATCAATCACACGGGAGGAACCATGAACCGAAAGTCATCGCGCTGGCGACTGAGCGCCATCGCCGCAATAGCTGGATCGACCTCGCTGCTTGTCGGGTCGGCAATTTCCGCCGGGACTGCCGTAGCCGACCAAAGAGACGTACGAGCTGGGCAGGGAATGTCACAAACCGCCACCCCGATCAAGCACCTTGTCGTTCTCTTCCAAGAGAACGTGTCATTCGACCATTACTATGCCACCTACCCGCGCGCTACGAACACAGACGGCCAGCCGTTCGCTGCAAAAGAAGGTACCCCGACGGTCAACGGCCTGAGCGCTGCGCTTTTGACCGCAAACCCGAATGGTGCCAACCCACAAAGGCTGAAACCAACTCAGGCCCTCACCTGCGACCAGGATCACGGATACTCAGCAGAGCAGTCCGCATTCGACAACGGCCTCATGGACTCCTTCATCAAGAATACCGGCGCGAGCCTGAGTCTTTCGCAGTGTCTGAGCGCAGTCGGAAACACCGCCCCGGTCACGGCCAACCAAGACCCTTCCAATAACTATGCGGTAATGGATTATTACGACGGGAACACGGTCACCGGCATGTGGAACTACGCGCAGAACTTTGCCATGAGCGACAACTCCTACGGAACCAACTTCGGTCCTTCCACCCCGGGAGCCGTAAACGTTACCGCCGCCAACACGTACGGCGTTATCTGCGGCCCCACAAGTGCAACATACTGGCCGAGTGGTACGAATGTCTCCTGCTCGCTACCCAATGGCGTACAACCGAACCAGCTGACCACCGGCGAGTCGACAGGAGGAGCGCCGACTCCGGCGGGACCGGCAACCGACACCTCCGATGCCGACCCTTACTTCGACGTCTGCTCTTACCTGCCCTCTTCCGAGGGAGGCGACAACCGTCCAGCGTCGAAGACCATAGAGATGGGAGGAAGCAACATCGGCGACCTACTGAACTCCAAGGGAATCACCTGGGGCTGGTTCGAGGGAGGATTCGACAACGGCTATATCCCTGGAAACGGCACCGCTCCCACTACGGCCCAGATCTGCTCCTCGTCACACAACAACGTCGGAGGCAATGCGGTAACGGACTACATTCCTCACCACGAGCCGTTCCAGTACTACGCCTCAACGGCAAACCCGCAACACCTTCCTCCGACATCAGTAGCAGCGGTTGGTCACAAAGATCAGGCGAACCACCAGTACGACTTGGCTGACTTTTGGGCAGCGGCTGACTCGGGAAACCTTCCGTCGGTGTCGTACATCAAGGCCCCTGCCTATCAAGACGGGCACGCAGGATACTCCGACCCATTCGACGAGCAAAACTTCTTAGTCAACACCATCAATCACTTGGAGAAGCTGCCAAGCTGGAAGTCAACCGCTGTAGTTATCAACTATGACGACTCCGACGGTTGGTACGACCACCAAATGAGCCCCATCACATCTGAGTCGCAAACGAGTCTCGACACACTGACCGGTACCGGTACATGTGGCTCCAACCCGGCTCTTGTGCCGGTCTCTTCCACGGGCCAACCCGAACAGGCGAAATGCGGATCAGGACCAAGATTGCCTCTGATGGTCATCTCGCCATATTCCAAGGCCAATTTCGTTGACAATACCTACACAACGCAATCTTCGATTGTTCAGTTCATCGAGGACAATTGGCTGGCAGGCGAAAGATTGGGAAACGGGGCAGCGGACAACACATCCGGGTCGCTGAACCGGATGTTCAACTTTGACAGGGACCACGGGACCAACCCACCGTTGTTCTTGGACCCAGTTACCGGAGAGCCGATTCACTCCCCGCAACAGCACTAGGGTCACCACTCACTGATAAACGGGAGGGGCATCCGCGCTGGGTGCCCCTCCCCGTGTTACGCACGAATATCCACTAATTTGATGGGCTTTCTTGCTACGCTCCGAAAACGGCGCAGTTGACGTGCTGACGGTCCGCCTATTCGCTAGGTACCGTCAGGAGATAAATGTCCTAAATAACCGCGCTGGATGTACCGAAAGGAATCGGACAAACAAGAAAGGCGTACCTTGACCACAAGCGACAGCCCATTCGGCGCTCAGCCGATTTTCGACCCCCCTGGCCCCGTCTCATCACCGAACGACCCCGTCTTCTTCTTCTCTCCACCGGCGTCACAGCGCCGCCTCACCGTTGCCCTGAGGATCTTCTATCTGATTCCAGTCGCGATCTGGCTATATCTCCTCGCAATAATCACAGAACTTGCCGCAATCGTCGCTTGGGTCTGTGCGCTTGTCCTGGGAATGCTGCCGAATTGGGCAGCGTCGTGGATTG
>DAIDIS010000127.1 GCA_027451785.1 Acidimicrobiales bacterium | reverse complement strand
GGTTGGCGGGACCACCTTCGGAGAGGTAAGCGAATGCCTCCGCCCATTTTTCGAAGCCCACGGAGGAGAGCGATGCCATCGCCGGGTCGGGCTCGATCTCGCCCCCGAAGCACAAGAAGGGAATCGAACGACTTTCACATTCGGAGGCCAACGAGCCGAATCCCGCTTCCCAAGCATCCTTTCCGCCAAGTAGGCGAACCAGCACGACGGAAGCATCCTCCAGCAGGCCGGAGGGCACCGCTCCTTGACCGAGGCTCGCGCTAAAGCAGCGAACCTGAGGGAACGGATCTACTATCGAGTCGGCAAAGCTCCTCACCGCGAGGATCTCCGAGTCTGCGTTGGTTACGAAAATGATGGAGCTCATCGTTTGCTCCTCCCTAAGCCGAGCATTTCGAGGATTGCCTCCGTGTCCAGGTATTCTTCGACCGCCTTCGACAACGACTCGTAACGACGATCCCTGATATCCGGATAGGAGAACCCGAAGCTTGGTCCACGTAAGGGATTCACTCGGCGAAGGAATGCCTCTCTCCAACTATCGTTCTCAAAAAGCCCATGAAGCGACGTCCCCGCCACGAATCCTCCTTCCCCTTCGTCTGCTCGCCCAATGCTCAATCCAGCAAATTCGGCGCAGAAAATCCCTTCCGGTGACTCCCCTGGGTCGCCTGTTAACGTCGCGAACGGCTCCGCTGATTCGGCTCCAACACCTACAGGAATGCCGTGATGGATTTCGTATCCTTCGATCGCCTCTCCCAAGGATCTTCCTTTTCGCCTGCGGGTGATCTTCTCCTCCTGGAACGTGACTCCGACCGGCAGGTATCCGAGGCCTTCGACCGTCCCCATGCGGGACTCCACGTCGTCGTCTATCCACTCCGACATCATTTGGTAGCCGCCGCAGATTCCCAACACAGAAACGCCGGATCTCACGCTGCGGTCAATCGCCTCCGCCAAGCCGCTGGACTTGAGCCAGAGCAGGTCCTCGACGGTGCTTTTGGTTCCTGGGATGACAATCAGGTTCGGCGTGCCGAGCTCACTTGGCGACCCGACCAGCCTCAAGGTGACGGTGGGGTCATGAGCAAGGGGCTCGAAGTCCGTGAAATTAGAGATTCGGGGCAGCCTAACCACCGCCACCTCGACGGTTGCGGCCAGTCCATCGTTATATTCCTGCCCGTCGGCATGCGCAACGCCGTGCCTTCTTTGCCCGGCCGCTAGCCGTTCAATGGAAAGTGAGTCCTCCGCATCGACGTCGTCGAGTTCGAGCATGGGAATGATCCCCAAGAACCCGACGCCGGTTCGGGAAGTTACCTCCGATATTCCGGACGCCAATAGCGACGGGTCGCCCCTGAACTTATTTATCACGAACCCCTTAATCGTTCCGGCGAGCTTCCTGTCGATCAGTTCGTAGGTACCTACCAGAGATGCGAACACTCCTCCCCTGTCGATATCCCCGATAACGATTGACGGCACGGATTCCCTTGCCGCCAGTCCCAGGTTGACGAGGTCTGGACCAGGCAGGTTGATTTCCGCCGGAGACCCTGCTCCTTCGATTACGACTGCGTCGTAATTTCGCCTAAGCGACGCGAGTGCTTCCGAAACCACCGGAACCAGCTCCGCCTTCTTCCGGTAATAGTCCCTTGCCTCCAGAGTTGCCGTCGGTCGCCCATTGACAATTACTTGGCTTGACCTGTCACCGGTCGGCTTGAGAAGGATGGGGTTCATCTCACTTGTGGCTTCCGTGCGTGCCGCAAAGGCCTGCGCAGCCTGCGCACGACTTATTTCAGAGCCGTCTTCGGTCACGAACGAGTTGAGTGACATGTTCTGAGCCTTGAAGGGCGCTACCCTGAATCCTTGGTTACTCAACCATCGGCACAACCCGGCCGCTATCGCGGACTTGCCCGCGTCGCTGGAGGTGCCGCAAATCATGATCGCACCGGAACGAAACGGCGTTCCGGTACTCTTTCTTGCTCGAATGCTGTTGTCCTGCCGGCCCGAAAGCCTCCCAAGTTGGCTCAACGCCACCTCAAGCCTTTCGAGACCGTCCTCGTCGGGTACGGCCAACCTAACGTGCCCATTCAACCCGAAAGACCGGCAGTCGCGGACCAATACTCCCCGCTCTGCAAGACGGTCCCTCAAGTCACCTGCCCTGGGAACGACGACAAAGTTTGATTCCGAAGGAAGGGACTCCAAGCCACGGCTGGCCAGCAACTCGACAAGGGAACGCCTTAGCTCCGCCACTCTCCGTTCAATGCGGGGAAGATCGAGCAGCTCAAGTGAACTTGCGACTACAGCGCAGGCTAAGGAATTGACCGACCACATTGGCTGAGATTTCCGGCAGGCCTGCATCATGCGCTCGTCTTCAGTTATCAAATAGCCGATCCGAAGCCCTGGACAGGCCAGGAGCTTGGTCAACGATCCGACTACATGAGAACCGTTCACCCAATCCCCTCGGGACCAGGTCCCGGTTGCAAGTTGATAAAAGGCCTCATCCCAAACTAGTGCCCGTTCAGATTTCGCCGCTAGCGTGCCGATGGGGTTATTCGGGTTCGAGCGAATCCTCATCGAGGCATCACCAACAACATCCTCAAGGTGCCGCTCGTATAGCGAGAACTCGGGTCCCTGCACATTGGCGGATCGGATTTGAGACAACAGCAAGGCAATCGCTTCAGAACCACCGTTTGTCAGCAAAAGATTTTC
>DAIDIS010000126.1 GCA_027451785.1 Acidimicrobiales bacterium | reverse complement strand
GACGGAGGAGTATTCGCATTCGGAGACGCCCCGTATCAGGGAAACGCTCAGAATTCCGTCGGTGGCACTTCGGGTGCGGCAGTCTAGGAAGTCCGGAGGTCCAGTCGTACTGACTGGTATTGCCATTCCAGAGCGAAGCCGACCAAGAAAATGCGGCTACCCTGCTTTGACGACTACGACGTTCATCTTTGATGCCGCTACCGTAGCGACCTGTACCAGCTCTTGGCTACTGGGCGGAGAATGGTCGACAATTGCAACCAGGGCGATTATGTCGCCCTTGCGAACTACCATCATTCCGGCCGAAGCCGAGGCTGAGCCAGCCTGAAATGTGAGTGTATACGCCTGGCTCTCGTCACCCACTTGCTGAAGCGACTGAGGTTGGAGCGAGATGTCAACCGTTTGACCCGACTTGGTGAACTTGGTCGACTTGCAGTTGTTGAATATTCCGGTGACCTTGGTGAAGTTTGAGGCGCCCGAACCGTTGGGGAAGGAATTGAGTTCCTCGAACGCTATGGGGAGGGAGTCCGCACCTTGATCGAAAGTCTCCGCAGCCTGAGCTAACGAGCCGTCGGCGTTGCTATTCAGTCTGTCCAAGCACCCCGGAAAGAAAATCTGCCCCGCGCTGGACGAGGCTGCGTTTTGCCATGGAATTCCGATGTCGCTCTGTTTCATCAACATTGCTTCGAGTTGGTAGGTCCCTACGCCGTTGGTAGGGGGTGCAGTCTCGTTCGAGGGAAGAGTAGTGGTAGTCGTTGTGGCGTGATGTGGCTTGGTGGAAGGGCTCGACGAACAGGACGCGGCAACGAATGCCATCAAGGCCACTGACAGAACCTGCTTCACTCTATTCAACTGATCTCTCCCCGATGGCGTTGCATGTAATCATCAAGGCTGGTTCGATCTGAGTACGGAAGCCATCACAATTATCGTGGCTACGGAGACATACCGACCAAATGCAACCCTGTTGGACCAATATGTTGGCAGAAATGTCTTGACCCCGTCACGCGGCACCGGTCCTTCTTGACAAACTTCTCAAACTGAGCAAAGTTGTTGAATTGGGCACCCTGATTTAGCGCTCGCCAGGTGCACTTGGCTGGAAAGGGAACGAGCGCAAAGATCCGGAAGGTAGGCACTTGATGTTCCACTCAAGCGAACCCAGGGCGATGGCCCGCGGTGTAAAGGCTGTTCTGGGGGCGACCGCGCTTGCAACGTTGGGACTGATGATCCCTCTGGCACAGGGTACTTTTGCATCCTCACCTCATGCTGCGGGAACCGCTCCGTTCACTCAGACCTATCAATTGAGCTGCAATGCACCGGTCGTTGGGGCCCTGACTGTGGCGATGACCATCTCGGGCACAGCGCCCACGTCGGTCTCCCCAGGCGAGACATTTTTTATAACCAATTCTTCAGCGACCTTGACGATTCCAAGTAGCGCCATCGGTGCCGCTACCGGACTGCTTGGTGCCACGGCGATAACCATCACGGCAAGTGAATTCGTCGTGAGCGATAACGGGACGCCGGCGACAGTCAACTTGGGTGCTGCCCCATTCGGTCCGCTCGTGTCTGCTTCCACTCCAATCTCCGGCTCAAATCCGGCGACGGTCACGGTTCCCGCAACTCCGATCGCTCAGGTCGGCCCGGTAATCCCGCCGGCCAGCGGATCCTTTACGGCGTTTCCGGGCGCTTCCATTGCCGACATTTCCTTCACGACCACTGGTGGAAAGCTGGACCTCGGCAACACCAATTGCGCAGCCCCGTCCAATCCCGCCCCTATGGTCACAATTCCGGTGGGAGCTGGAACGACGACAACCCAGCCCGCCGGACCGGCAACCGTTTCCTCGGTGCTACCCAGTCAGGGACCACTTGCAGGAGGTGAGACCGTCACGCTTAGTGGATCAGGCTTTACCGGAGCTACGCAGGTCTCCTTCGGATCCACCGCCGGTACGAACGTCAATGTACTTTCCGACTCCCAGCTCACCGTGGTTTCTCCAGCAGGGGCGAGCGGTCAAGTTTCGTTGACCGTCACAACGCCTAGCGGGACCAGCAGTGGTGGGCCGGGATATACCTACACCGATGGGCCGATTGTCACGTCGGTAAGTCCGACGAGCGGCCCGCCCGGAGGTGGCACTTCCGTAACCGTTTCAGGGTTCAACCTGACCGGTGCAACGGGAGTCAGCTTCGGTTCAGCGGCGGCTACCGGTATTCAGGTTGCCAGCGCAACTCAGCTTACGGCCGTCAGCCCCGCCGGCAGTCCAGGGGCGGTCGACATCACGGTAACTTCACCAAACGGAACTTCTGCAAAATCATCGCTTGACCAGTTCACCTACGGTTCGCCGCCCCCTGCATCTCAAGGCTATTGGATAGCGGGTTCGGACGGCTCCGTGTATGCATTCGGCGCTGCCCAATACCTAGGTGGTATGGGTGGGACGGCGCTCCAGTCGCCGGTGCTCGCCATTGCCGCGACGCCGGACGATCAGGGGTATTGGATGGTTGCCGGAGACGGCGGAGTCTTTGCCTTTGGAGACGCAAAGTACTACGGGTCAATGGCGGGAAGTCCGCTGCAGGCGCCCATTGTAGGTATTACGGCAACGTCGGATGGTCGGGGTTACTACCTTCTGGGTAGTGACGGGGGAGTGTTCGCATTCGGGGACGCTCAGCCCTTCGGTTCACTCGTGGGTCAAACTCTCAATGGAGCGTTCGCGTTGCAGCTCGTACTCACGCCTTCCGGCAATGGTTATGCAATTGTCGACTCCGTTGGAGACGTCTGGGAGTTCGGTGACGCGATCAACCAACTGCCATCTCTGTCGGGCACGACTGTTTCGACCCCTGTCGTCAGCCTTCAAATTACCAACACCCTCAAGGGTGCCTGGCTGATGGGCAATGATGGGGTGATCGGGATTGCCGGTGACGCCAAGTATTTCGACGACGGTACTCCAGGCCAGCATGATCTTTCGGGAACCACAGTTACCTCACCGATAATGAAGCTCCAGGTAACCCCGGACGATGGTGGGTACTGGATGGTCGGCAACGATGGCGCCGTATACGCATTTGGCGATGCCCAATACCTGGGTGGCCCTATGAGCGTCACAGGGGGCCCAATGCCATTCGGGCATGGGATTGTGGGGATTGCGGGCTTCTAGACCCGGCCAGGGAGATCGTTTAGTCTCCTGGCTGCTTGTTAACCTTGAGGAAAACTCGAGTTGACATAGAACGAGTTTCTAATTTAGGGTCTTTAGGCCCTAGAAACTTTCTAGGGAATGGATGAGAATTGAATCGGTAAGGCGTTAGCCCTCCGCTGATTCGCAAAGATATAAAAGTCTTGCCGGTCGCTCAGGTTGCTGTGCGAGACTCAAGGTCCCAGGGTTCTGCTATCCGCCGAGCAAGCCCTGGTGGTGATGGAGCGAGCGTGAGAAATCCGTTCGCTCCATCCCTGTTTAACGCTGCAGACTAATTTGAGCCGAACTGCCTACGAGGTGGATTAGCCAGGCTGAACTTGTTGCGTACATCGAGGCAGCCGTTCTCGGGCGTCGGCACACGATGGATTAGCCAGGCTGAACTTTCTGCATACAGCGTGGGTTTATTAAGGGCTCAGATTCTTGCGATTACGACGATAGCCATGTCGTCGCTGACTTCATCGCCGGCAAACTCAAGCGCTGCGTTCTCAATTCTCTGCGCCACCCTGCTTGGATCATTCCGGGGAC
>DAIDIS010000125.1 GCA_027451785.1 Acidimicrobiales bacterium | reverse complement strand
CGACAGGCTGACCGTTCAGGAGAATGTCAACCTTGACCAGATTCGACTGTTCGTACCCTGCGGGCTCGTAGTCGAGGCTGGCGTAGCCCTTGGTGCGGCCCTTGAGCTGGTCAAAGAAGTCGACAACCAGCTCCGCCAAGGGAATCTTGTAGACGATTTCGACCCTCTCCGGCGATAGGTAGTCCATCCTTACCATTTCGCCTCGCCGCGCTTGGCAAAGCTCCAAAACGGCACCGGTGTAGTCGGTGGGGGTGATAATCGTCGCCTGGAGGTATGGCTCCTCGATCCGGTCGAGGTTGTTCGGTGGCGGCATGTCATTGGGGTTATCCACCTTCTCAACCGAGCCGCTGGTGAGATGACACAGGTACTCCACTGAAGGCGCAGTGGCAATCAGCTCAAGGTTGAACTCCCGTTCCAGCCGCTCACGGACAATCTCCATGTGCAACAGTCCCAAGAACCCACAACGAAAGCCGAATCCAAGAGCCCCTGAAGTCTCGGGCTCGTAAGTGAAGCTGGCATCGTTCAGCCTGAGCTTCTCCAATGCCTCGCGCAGGTCGGCATAACGGTCCCCGTCGATCGGGTACAAACCGCAAAAGACCATCGGCTTGGGATCCCGGTATCCATCCAATGGCTCAGTCGCAGACCTGGTCGCAGTAGTGACCGTCTCTCCAGAGCGAGCCTCACCGACATCCCTGACGTTTGCTATGAGATAACCGACTTCCCCGGGCCCAAGGCTCGGGACCTTGGTGGGGGTCGGGAGCTTCACTCCGATTTCTTCGATGTCGTGAACGGTACCGGCCTGCATAAATTTGACCTTGTTTCCCGAGCGCATCGTTCCATCCATGACCCGTAGCGAAGAGATGACTCCGCGGTACTGGTCGAAGTAGGAGTCGAAGATAAGAGCACGCAAAGGCGCGTCAGGGTCACCCTTGGGCGCTGGGATCTTTTCCACTACCGCATCCAAAAGCTCCGGAACCCCAACCCCCGTCTTGGCCGAAATGCTCAATATCTCGTTCGCAGGTAGGCCCAGTACTTGCTGGATCTCCGCAGCGCACCTTTCCGGATCGGCAGCCGGGAGGTCGATCTTGTTGAGTACCGCCACGACCTCCAAATCATGCTCAAGCGCCAGGTAGCAATTCGCCAAGGTCTGCGCTTGGATTCCCTGCGAGGCATCAACCAGGAGAACTACTCCTTCGCACGCCGCCAGGCTCCTGGAAACTTCATAGCCGAAGTCGACGTGACCCGGCGTGTCAATCAGGTGAAGCGTATAGTCGCGCCACGTCACCCTCACGTTCTGGGCTTTAATCGTGATTCCGCGCTCACGCTCGATGTCCATCGAGTCGAGGAATTGTTCTCGCATCTCGCGCGGATCCACGGCCTTGGTGATCTCAAGGATACGATCCGAGAGAGTCGACTTGCCGTGGTCAACATGGCTAATGATGGAGAAGTTCCGGATATGGTCGGTGGACAGTTTGATTACCTCTAGGCTGGGTTCGGAGCCAAGTTGCCCAATAGGGGGCCGGACGTTGGCATTACCAAGTCTGACAGCCTACTGATAACATCTGTGTCGAGCTTTTGTTGGTCCCACTCAAGTAAGTTTTGAATGAGGACCGTACTGATCGTAACAACTTTGTGAGTAGGGAATTCTGTGGCAAACATCAAGAGTCAGATCAAGAGGAACCGGCAAAACGAGGGCAGGCGCCTCCGCAACAAGGCCGTCCGCTCAGACATGAAGACCCGTGCGAAGTTGGCAGTAGCGGCGGCCGAGCAGGGCGTCGGCTCCGAAGAGTCAATCGAGGCCCTTCGGATCGCAGTGAAGAAGATTGACAAGGCAGCCGCCAAGGGTGTCATTCACAAGAGCCAGGCTTCCAATCGCAAATCGCGCCTCATGAAGAGAATCGCCAAGATCAGCGCCTAGCTGCACACTTTTACGCTGAGGATTTGGCGCCACCCTCTTCAGCGGCGAATCAAATTGAAGTACGGCACTGCTTACTTCTAGGAATGTCTGCTTACTTCTAGGAAATTCGGGCCAGCCTGGCTACAAGTACCTCCGCAACCAGGCTCGGATCCCAACCGCTCGCACCCTTCATATCCAAATCGGCGTCCGCAAGAAGTTTTATTGCCTTGGCCGCCTTGTAGTATCCGAGCTTTTGCGCCTGAACCAGCAGTTTTCCGGCGGGGAACGCCTTGATTCCCAAGATTGCTGCTGCTTCCGCTTCAGTTCCGGCATCTCCGGCAGTGAGCCTGAGTATCGAAGAGAAATGCCGATGCAGGACGCTCAGTAGAACCAACGGGTGCCTGTCGCCACCGCCCATCATTCTTTGTGCAGCAATAAGCGCCTTTGAGACATCTCCAGCGGCGATTGCGTCGGTTAGATCCCACGGGGCAACGCCTCCAGCTTCGCCCAGGTAAGGCGATAGCTCTTCGAGCCCGATCTTCGCTCCCGCTCCCCACGTCGAAATCAATGTCGAAAGCAAAGCCTGGAGCCTCCCCAAGTCCTCTCCCAAATGGTCGGTCAAAGCGACCCTTGCAGTCGCGTCAAACTTCAGACCCGATGCCTTTAATGCACTCGCAATCCAGTTTGATCGCCCCCTCGTATCCGTTGAAGGTGCCGATTCGACCAAATCGCCCCCGGCTGCCGTCACTGCCCTCGAAATCACCGGAGAGAGAGTCCCACCGCCGCCAACCAAGAAGAGAACCGCCGTAGGTGACATATCGGACAAATATGAGGTAAGTGGGGCCAGGTCGTCGGCCTTCAGAGCTCCAAGGTTGCGGATTACCACATACCTAACGGGACTAAGAAACGGAGTGGTTAGGCAGGCCTCGATCGCCATCGGTAGCTGTTCGGCGACAGCATCGAATTCCTCCGTCACTGCCGAGGCGGCGCCGTAATTCTCCAGAGAAGCCTTGAGGGCCGATGCCACGAATGTGGGGTCCGCTCCCTTGATAAGTATGACCTTTCCGCCCTTTTCGACTGAGACATCTGCTGGTGGCACAGGCGGAATCCTACCGTCCTACCGGAATGTGACCGCCATCGGGTTTGTTGTCGCGCCCAAGAGGCCCAAGTGCCTCCATAGTGTCGCGAACCTTCCTTGTGGGTCCGACATCGTGGACCCTCAGAATCCGCGCTCCCAAGTGGATTCCGATGGCACAGGCAGAGAGCGAGGCCCACTTCCGGTCGGCGACTTCAAGAGAGAGTGTCTCACCCAAGAAGGTCTTATATGAGGCGGAAAGCAACAACGGACAGCCCAGCCCGGCAAGTCTGGAGGATGCGTGCAGGAGGGTCATGGACTGCGCCGGATTCTTTCCGAGATCGAGGCCTGCATCCACAACAACAGACTCCTGTTTTACTCCGGCGGCGATGGCATTCTCTTTGAGCGCCGACAAACGCCCTTCAACTTCGCCAACCAAGTCGGAATAATGAGGGTCCGGATCGGCTATTCGCGGACCCAGCCGGATGTGTGTTGCAACCACGGCCGCACCATGACTACCCGCAACGCTCAGGTAATCGGGATCCTGAAATCCGCTGATGTCATTGCCGATGCGAGCACCTGCCTCAATGCAGGCGGCGAGGACCACGGCGTTCCAGGTGTCAACCGAGACGACTACGTCAAAGCGACTACACACAGCCTCAACGGCAGGGACCACCCTGTCGAGTTCCTCCTCCAAGCCAACGGCGGGTCCTGGGCCTGCCTTTACTCCGCCAATATCCAAAATATCCGCACCCTCCGCCACCATCTCCTCTGCCCGCGCAAGCAGCCTATCGAGGTCGAAGTACTTTCCCTTCTCGCTGAAAGAGTCGGGAGTCCGGTTCAATATCCCCATGACAAGCGCCCGGTTGGTGAGATCGAAGGTCCGGTCGCCCACGATGAACTGCATACCGGAATAGTCTCGCACTCTGAGAACGGGTAGCGTCTCATTTCAGGAGGAACAAGAAGTCTTGGTTCAAGTCTTCGGTCACAAGTCCGCGAGGGAAGGCAGCAGAATGCAGGGCAAGGAAAATGCATCCGGGATCGACCCAGCCAACGTTTCGAAGTGGCTGGAGTCCAATATCGAAGGCGCTGTGGGCCCGTTCGAGTTCGAGCTCATCGCCGGTGGGAGATCCAACCTTACGTTCCAGGTAACCAGCAATTCCGGGCGAAAGCTCGTCCTGCGTAGGCCACCTACCTCTTTAGTCTTGAAAACGGCACATGACATGGGCCGCGAGTACAAAATCATTTCGGCCCTTTCCGGATCCAAGGTCCCGGTGCCGAAGGCTTTGGGATTTTGTGAAGACACGGAAGTCAATGGTGCACCGTTTTACGTAATGGACTTTGTCGAAGGAACCATCGCCCGAGACCCCAACGTAGCCCTGGAGGCACTTACGGAAGTCGCTCGTAGGCACGCATCGGAGTCCTTGGTCGAAGTCCTGGCGGAAATCCATTCGGTTGACGTGGATGCCTGCGGACTGGGCGACCTAGGCCGGAAGGATGGATATATCGAGCGGCAACTGGAGCGCTGGTACGGGCAGTTCACCAAGTCCAGGGAAGCGACCGGGCGAGAAGTCCCGGAGATGGACGAGGTCTATCGATTCCTCTCAGCTCGGGTCCCAGAGCAAGGCCCTGCGACCATCGTTCACGGCGACTACAGGCTCGACAACACAATGCTCGACAGCGATGGAAACGTCGTCGCAGTTCTCGACTGGGAACTTTGCACCCTTGGCGACCCGCTGGCCGATCTTGGGCTCTTGATGGTCTATTGGCCGGAAGCCACCGACAAGGAGGTGGCGATGCCGTTGTCTGCCACCTCACTGCCTGGCTTTATGTCCCGCAAGGAGATACAGGAGCTGTACGCTGCCAAATCCGGCCGGGACATCTCCTACCTCGACTTCTATGTTGCATTCGGCTTTTGGAAGCTCGGCTGCATATTGGAGGGCGTATATTCCCGTTACGCTCTGGGGGCAATGGGGACAGGGGACAACTCCGGGTTTGAGTTTTTTGGCGAGCACGTTCGGACGCTTGCAAGATTGGCCCAGGAGACTTCATCTACCCTATAAGCCGGGAAGGGTTCTGATGACGCTGTACAAGATTGAGAACGAAGTCGGCCTCCATAGCCCAGTGCTCGTGGTGTGCCTCGAAGGATGGATTGACGCGGGGTTCGGCGCACAGGGGGCATTGGCAGCACTAGAGAAACAGATCGAGACCAAGGTCATCGCCACCTTCGATACCGAAGAGCTGATCAACTACCGATCGCGCCGTCCGACTCTCAACGTTAAGGACGGGCTTAATGACGGAATCCAATGGCCTGTCATAGAGCTTCGTCACGGCAAGGATCCACTGGGCAATGACGTATTGGTTCTGGCCGGAGCCGAGCCGGACCTTCGGTGGAAGAACTTCGCAGACGAGGTGGCAACCCTCGCCAAGTCCCTCGAAGTCCACCTGGCCGTGGGTCTCGGTGCGTTTCCGTCTCCCGCCCCGCACACCAGGCCGGTTCGCTTGGCAACTACGGCAACCTCTGAAATCCTCGCTGAAGAAATCGGCCACCTCGACGGATCGCTTGCCGTGCCTTCCGGGGTGGAGGGAGTGCTCGAAAAGAGCTTTGAAAGGTTGGGTATCCCGGCCGTAGGTCTGTGGGCGAGGGTTCCGCACTACGTCTCGGCGATGCATTACCCGGGCGCCAGCGCTTCCCTGCTTGACGGGCTGGTGAAGCTGTCCGGTATCTCGTTGGACACAACGGAGCTTCACGCAGCAGCATCGGGAACCAGGGAGCGCGTCGACGACCTAATCAGTCAGTCGCGAGAGCACACCGACATGGTCTCGCAGCTCGAACGCCAGGTCGACATGGAAGGCGCATTCCCTCAACAGTTCGACCACATCCCTTCGGGCGAGGAGATCGCTGCCGAACTGGAACGATATCTGCAGGATCACGAGGCCGACAAGGGACCAAGCAACAATGACCCAGATGGAGGGGACTGAATGTTAGTAGACGGATCGATCGGCTTCTCAGCCGACCTCGGAGCCATTTCATCTTCCGCACAGTCTTCCGAACGGGCAGGCTTCGACGGAGTATGGGCGCCCGAGACCGGACGCGACCCTTTCCTGCCTCTTTTGGTTGCGGCTGAGCACACGCAAACGCTTCAGGTCGGTACGGGGATCGCAGTTGCTTTCGCAAGGAACCCAATGACCTTGGCCTCGCTGGCCAACGATATGCAACAGTTCTCCAAGGGAAGGTTCCTTTTGGGGCTGGGATCACAGATCAAAGCCCACATTGAAAAGAGGTTCTCGATGCCGTGGTCGCACCCCGCGCCTCGAATGCGGGAGATGATCGTCGCAATGAGGACCATCTGGGACTCATGGAACAACGGAACCAAGCTTGAGTTCAGGGGCGACTTCTATACGCACACCCTGATGACCCCCTTCTTCAATCCCGGTCCCAACCCATTTGGGCCTCCGAAAGTATTTCTCGCCGCTGTAGGCGAGCAAATGACAAAGGTTGCGGCCGAAGTCGCAGACGGGATGCTGGTGCACGGATTTACGACCGAGCGCTATCTAAAGGAAGTGACCCTACCCGCCATCGAAATCGGGCTGGCCAAGTCGGGAAGGGCGCGCAATGAATTCCAGCTTTCGTACCCGGCCTTTGTGGTCACAGGTAACAACGAGGCAGAGGTACAGGCGGCGAGCCAGTTCGTAAAGGGCCAGATTTCCTTCTACGGTTCGACACCCGCCTATCGCCCAGTTCTGGAGCTGCACGGCTGGGGCGACCTGCAGACCGAGCTCAATACCCTATCCAAGCGTGGGGCTTGGACGGAGATGGCAGCGCTCATCGACGACGACGTGTTGAACGCTTTTGCGGTGGTGGCAGAGCCCAAGGACGTCGCCGACGGTTTGATCCAACGGTTCGGTGACGTGATCGACCGCATCAGCTTCTACGCTGCAGTGGACGTGTCCAACCCTTCATGGGCACAGACCCTATCCGACCTGAAGGCCCACCAACCGGCTAATTAGGCAGTCCAAACCGCCTTAGCTCTAGACGACGATATTGACCAACCTGGGCGGGCGAACCACGGTCCTGACGATGTCGGAGTCGCCTAGAAGAGCTTTTATTTTCTCCACGCCAAGGGCAGTCTGGAGGGCCTCGTCCTCGCCAATCGAGGCGGGCACCTCAACCTTATCCCGGACCTTTCCGTTCACCTGGACAACCATGGTTACCGTTTCCTCCTCCAGCATCGACTCGTCCGGAATTGGCCAGGGTTGGAGATGGAGCAGTCCCGCGGATTCACCGTGACGGCGCTCCCATAGCTCAGCCGTGATGTGAGGGGTCATGGGAGCCAGCAGCTTCAAAATCGTGTCTATGGCTTCATCGACTGCCTCGCGACCGGTCCCTTGGCTTAGGTGCGAGTAAACGAGATTGGTGAACTCCCGAATCGCCGCAACGGCCGTGTTGTAGGACCACCTTTCGAGATCGTCGCTGACCTTTAGGATGAGCCGGTTGGTTGCACGCCGGAGCGCTTGGTCGCCTGACTCGACCTTCGAATCTTGAGCACCTGGTTGTGAGATTCGGCTCCGCAGATCGACTTCGCCGGTGGCCAACCTCCACACCCTGGCCAAGAACTTTGCGCAACCGTCTATTACTTCCTCCGTCTGCTCGGACCAGTCCATGTCGTCGGCAGGCGGCCCAACAAAAAGATGAAACAGCCTCAGTGCGTCAGCCCCCACCCTCTCGTAGTACTGAGAAGGGGCAATCAGGTTCCCTTTCGACTTGGACATCTTGGTACCGCCCATCCGGATCATCCCCTGGGTAAACAGCCTTGCAAATGGCTCCCGGATCTCTTGGGGGGCAATACCTACGTCTCCCAGCGCCTTCATATAAAAGCGTGCATACATAAGGTGCAGAATCGCATGCTCAATGCCACCGATGTACTGGTCTACGGGCATCCATCGCCGCGCCTCTTCCTGAGAAAACGGGGCGTCTGTAGACCATGGGTCGCAGAAGCGGAGAAAATACCAAGACGAGTCAACGAAGGTGTCCATCGTGTCCGTCTCTCTAGTGGCAGGTCCGCCGCACTTAGGGCAGGTGGTGTTACGAAACCCTTCGTGAGCAGCCAAAGGGGATTCCCCCGTAGGAAGGAACTTCACATCGTCAGGAGCCAAAACCGGAAGTTCCGAGACGGGTACACCCACCATTCCGTCCGTCTCGCAATAGACGACCGGTATTGGGCAGCCCCAATAGCGCTGCCTCGATATCAGCCAGTCCCTCAATCGGTAGTTTGTCTTGCGGACACCCAGCCCATTGCTTTCCAGCCAGTCGATCGCGGCCGTCTTGGCATCGGCGATAGCCATACCATCCATGAACCCGCTGTTGATCTTTACTCCATCACCGGTATATGGCTCGTCTCCCCAGCCTTCCGGAGGCTGGACAGTACGAATGACGGGCAGATCGTAGGTCTTGGCAAACTCCCAGTCCCGCTCGTCTTCAGCTGGAACCGCCATGATCGCCCCCGTCCCATATCCCATTAGTACGTAGTCGGCAACGAAAACAGGAACCCGCTCGCCATTGAATGGATTCACTACGTAGGAACCGGTAAAGGCGCCACGCTTGTCCAGGGCGCCTTCAGTCGACAGCCGGTCGATCTCGGTGGAGTTGGCAACCCTGGTAACAAGATCCTCTACGGACGCCCGGTGTTCCTCGGTAGTCAGTTGCTCTCTCTGGGGGTGCTCGGGAGCGATCACGGCGTATGTCATGCCGAAGGAAGTATCGGGGCGCGTAGTAAACACGCGCAGCCTTACGCCACTGGAGCCATCGACTTCGAGATCGAACTCAGCTCCCTCAGACCTACCGATCCAATTGCGCTGCATGATCTTGACTCTCTCGGGCCAATCGAGGTCACCAAGACCCTCCAGAAGCTCGTCTGCGTACTTGGTGATCCTGAAGAACCACTGCTCCAGGTTCTTCTTGACGACAAGGTCTCCCGAGCGCTCGCACGTCCCATCCGCGAGAACTTGCTCGTTGGCAAGCACGGTCTGACAGCCTGGACACCAATTGACCGGAGCCTCCGCCCTGTAGGCAAGACCGGCTTCGAGAAATTTCAAAAAGATGAACTGATTCCACTTGATGTACTCCGGATCGTGACTCTTCACCACCCGTCGCCAGTCGTAGCTCGCCCCAAGCCGCTTCAGGCTCTCCGTCAGCTCACCGATTCGCTCCTCGGTGAACGGCCTGGGATGAGTCCCGGTCTTTATCGCCGCGTTCTCGGCAGGTAGGCCGAACGAGTCGAAACCGATCGGCGACAGCACCCCATAGCCCTGCATAGTCCTGTAACGCACCGCCAAGTCGCCAAAAGTATAGTTACGCACGTGTCCCTGATGAGCCGCCCCTGAAGGGTACGGGTACATGCAAAGCACATAGTACGGCGGCCTCGGATCCCCAGGATCGACTTCATAGACTTGCTCCCGAGCCCATCTTTCGATCCACTTCAGCTCGATATCTTGAACGTCGTATCCCTCCGGCATGCACTAGATGCTAGCCAGCTTCTTGACACTCAGGGGACCTCACCGATTACCTTTGGGACGGTGCAACAGTCCTCACCGGTACCGCTCCACAGAGCATTCCCCGATCGGGGCAAAGGCCATGCATTCGCCGCTTTTTCCGACAGGGTCTTTGAGGGACTAATCGGGATATCACACACCTTGGAGGACCTTTCCTCGGGCGGAATATGGGCCGTTGCGATTCCCTTTGCCGGCAAACCCATACTGGCTCGCTTTGAATCCTGTCGACCATTCACCGGCGCACCTTCAAATTCGCCCACTGCTCTGTCGCCTCAAAATTCCCTCGCCGAACCCGACGTCAATATGGCCGGTCCCCTCCAAAATGTGCCAAATCGGGAATCTCCGTCCCTGAGAAACCAACCGATCCCGCGTTGGCACAGCTCACTGAGTAACTCCGCATATATGGAAAGGGTCAACTTTCTGAAGAGTGCAATCGCCGAAGGCTCCGTTTACCAAGTGAACCTCTGTCGTCTGCTTAGACGGTCCGTTCGCCTGGGGAACTTGGGGCCGGAAGAATTCAATCGCGTTGCATCCGACCTCTTGTATCGTCACCCATGCCCGGAGCCGGCGGCACTATTCCTTCCGGAAGCCGATCTTCGTCTCATTTCCATTTCACCCGAACTCTTTCTAAGCGTAGATGGGGAACACGTCATTACGCGACCGATCAAAGGCACCGCTGCCGAAGGTCACGAAATGCTCGAAAAGGACTTCCACGAGAACATCATGATCGTCGACCTCATGCGCAATGACCTATCTAAGGTCTGTAAGTTCGGTTCCGTGGCCGTTACTGAGTTATGCGCCTATGAAAATCATCCGGGACTCTCACACTTGGTCTCCACCGTCACGGGACGACTGGGCGAGGATTTCACCTGGCCCTCATTGCTGAATAGCCTCTGGCCCCCTGGGTCGGTATCAGGGGCACCGAAAGCCGCATCGTTAAAGTTCATCTCGTCGTTGGAGCCCGTGCCTAGGAACTTCTACTGCGGAAGCGTGGGTTGGATTGACGCAACCGCCGGCACAGCTCGTTTGAACGTAGCCATCCGAACGTTCTGCATTAACAATGGTGTTGCCGTATATGGCACCGGAGCGGGTATTACGTACGACTCAGATCCCATGCTCGAGTGGGAGGAAACCGAGACGAAAGCCAGGCGTGCAATTGAGGCATTTGAGTCCTCGCTAGCACGGTTGGACTTGCCTCCCTACTCCCAGGGCAAGACATCTTCTCTCACTACATCAGGGCCTACCGGTTAATCGGAATGAGAGCAGCTGTCACTCGAAGTTGATTCCTTACAAGACTGCGCTTCACTCGAAGTGCGTCGCCGTCGTTACGGACGTCCACCTCTTCATGAAGGCGACCAATTCGTCAATCTCCAGAGGCTTCGCGAACAAGAACCCTTGCCCGAACTCACACTGTTCCATTTGCAAGCTCATGAGTTGTTCCCGGGTCTCTATCCCTTCCGCCACAGTCTTCAAGCCAAGACTCTTGCCCAGTTGCACAAGGGTCCTAACCAATGCGCCGGAATCGTCCGAACTCAAAATCTCCGATACGAAACTGCGGTCCAACTTGAGAGAGTCAACGGGGAACTGCCTAAGGTATGCGAATGACGAGTAGCCGGTACCGAAATCGTCAACCGATACGTTGATTCCAAGCTTCTTGAGTGTCGCAAGACGCTGAGCGGTCGCTTGTGCGTCGCTCATAAGCGTTGTCTCGGTTATCTCCAAGGTCAGTTTTGAGGGCTCAAGGCCGCCTCGCCTAAGCGACCTCCGCACATCGTCCAACAGGCCGTCGTTATCGAGTTGCCTCCCAGACACATTCACCGAGACGGAGAGATCGATACCCATCCTTTCCAATCCCGCGGCGCTCTTAGTCGCCTCCTCGAGCACCCAACGGCCAACGTCCAAGATCATCCCACTGGACTCCAATGCGGGAATGAACTCGTCAGGAGGTATGACTCCCCTCGCCGGGTGTCTCCATCTCAAGAGGGCTTCCACTCCTACTACCCTTTCGGTCCCCAACTCCAAGACGGGCTGGTAAACAAGAAAGAATTCCCTACGACCCAATGCGCCCCTGAGGTCGAACTCCAGCCTCACTTTAGACCTGACCGCCTCTTGCATCTCGGGACGGAATATCACATAACCATGGGTCCCCTCTTGCTTGGCTTGGCTTAGGGCTACGTCTGCATCCCGCAACAATTCGAATGCCGAGGGCCGCGCCCCGACGGCTATGCCGATTGATGCCAAGATCGGGTACGACGGCTTGCCGGGCGCGTCGGATAGGACAAATGGCTCCTTCAAAATGTCGAGGATTCGTTCAGCGACCAACTCGGGTCCGCCTTCGAGCGACGACTCGTCAGCAAGAACTACAAACTCGTCTGCCCCGATCCGGCCAACTGTGTCGCTTTCCCTCACGGCACTGGACAGACGGGATGCGACAGCCCCAAGGAGCTGGTCGCCGACCATATGACCCGCTGCATCGTTGATGTCCTTGAAGCCATCAAGGTCGATGATGAGCACCGCAATCGGGAGGTGGTGCCTTCTGGCCTTCGTCAGAGCTTGCTCAACTCGGTCAAGAATCAATACTCGATTCGGAAGCCCGGTAAGGGAGTCGTGAAGTGCCTGGTGCTCAAGTTGCCCCGTCGTCTCGGTTGCCAGGCCCATGGCCCTTCGGCTCTCCCTCGAGACCAGCAGGATTGCTATGAAAGCAAAAAGCGCAAGTAGGGAGCCGCCGATCACAACAGCCCAACCTTGGGCGTTTGGCGACAGACCTACCTCAATGCCGGATGCGGCGATGTAGACAACCCAGGTTCCAGCCATATTCAGCTTCCTGGTCGTCGAGAAATTGGCTCGGCCAAGTCTCATCTGGTCGTTACCCTTTGGCGTTTCGGCCGCACTTCCCAGGAACGTGTTTGCCCCGTTGGAGCTTTGCTTGAAGACTGAAAGGTGGATCCCCGGTCGGGCGCCGAGGGCACTTCCAACAATTTTTGCTGAATCGAATGCCCCTACGGTCCAGCCTTCGACTTTGGCTCTTCGCCCGGCGATTGTCTTGGGCACGACGCCTCCCTGATATTCCGGGATGGCAAAGATCGTCAAGTTCAACGTTTTCCCACTCGCTGGCAAAGTCGGTCCAATGGCCTTTTCTGCTCCGCCCGAAGCGGTCTTTGCTCCAAGGATTTTCTGACCAACTCCATCGACTTGCTGATGAGTCACCGAAAAAACCGAGGTAGTCAACGATCCACTGTCGGTGTCCGCTGCAAGCTCTGGACCAAACGGCTCATCGCACAGATCAAGTCCCTTGGAAATAGGAAGGCCGTTCAGCTCCCAAATCCCTATGCCCGGCAGGCAGTAGTACTGTCGTTGCCCGCTTGGGAAGAGCGTAAATCCACCTTCCGCATTGCGAAATTCCGCGAGAGCAGAGTCGGGAACCTTGCTCACATGCCCGAATGACTCAAGAGCCGGGAATCGGTTTCCCGAATTTATTTCCTCATACCACTGCATGAATTGCGCATTGGTGAGT